>DRKH01000461.1 GCA_011051825.1 Desulfobulbus sp. | reverse complement strand
TGAACAGGGGCAGTGTCCTTTCTGCCTCTGTTCTCTGTCTTCTATAAATCGGAGTCTGTCCGGCTGGTTCAGTCGGACGGCCTCTGATTTTTTTCTCTTCCCCTCCTGGCCGTCTTCAGCCGAAATCTGTGGCGAAATTTTTATTATAATCCGGTAACTGTTCAGGAGCACCTCATCTTCGCCCATTTAAGCCAGTTCGAGTAGCACAAGTACGCTTCACATTCTTAAATCTGATTACCCACAATCCTCAGCCGAATGCAAGGGATACCATCGCTGAATACCGGAGGGCATTACAACCCCAGCGAATTAATGATGAATTCACTGGACCCTGCAATCCGGAAGAACAAGCGATGTTATCCCTGAGTTGTGAAAAGCTGAGCTTTGTACGTAATCAGGTTCTTAAATGAATAAATCTAAGGCATTTCTGAACAGTTACAGTCTGCGGTATTGCATAAATTGTGTCCTTATCTGAATAGTTACATAATCTGTTTTGTCCCATGAAATCAGCCTGTCCAGCGGCTGGAGACTTCAAGTCCCCGCCCACGGATCCAGGTTCTCTTCCATTTATCTTTTCATTCTGCTTTTTTAAAGTATCCTTGTACCTGTTCGGCTGCACCCCATCCTGTGGCGAGCAGGCCGCCTCAGATCGACGGGCATGGATTCGCAGGTCTGCTTGCGTAACTGATCACAGGCTGCTCAACTTGGCGTTATGCCAAAGAAAAAAATGTAAGGACCCACAGGGGATGTAAACATCGTGCCGGCACCTGCAGAGTTGCGTAGCCGTCAGCCCTGAAAAAACGACAGCAGAGGAGTGGAGAGATGACAACAGGGAACAGCAACAGGGCAAATCCACGGGATTCCCGCGAAGGGGGATCCGCCTGGGCCCATATAATGCGAGGTCTCTGGCGGACGCCTTTGGGCGTTTTTGCAATTGTCATGACCACCGCCAGTATCACTCTGATGCTCATCGGCATGGGGGCGGAGTTGCTGGGGTTCTTTGAAAATCCTTATGTCGGGATTTTTATCTACATGATCCTGCCCGGAGGCATGCTTCTCGGCCTGCTGCTTATTCCGGTGGCCGCCTACCTGCGCCGCAGGCAGTGGCGAAAAACCCGAATCGCAAAGGATCATCTTCAGCTTGACCTGAGTAACCCGAAACACCGATTCTTCCTCATCGGTTTTGTGGTTCTGACTGTTGTCAATATGGTTATACTCGGGGTCGTTGGTTATGAAGGATACCATTTTACTGATTCACCATACTTCTGCGGCATGGTCTGCCACCGCGTCATGGCACCCGAATATACGGCCTATCTGCGTTCTCCCCATAGTCGGGTGTCCTGTGTTGAATGTCATATCGGGCCGGGTGCCCAGTGGTTCGTACGGGCCAAGCTTTCAGGGCTGCGCCAGGTATATGCCGTATTGACCAACAGTTACAGTCGTCCGATACCCGTACCGGTTGAGGCCTTACGACCGGCACGGGACACCTGCGAGGAGTGTCACTGGCCGGAGAAATTTTATGGCAAAAAGGTAAAACAGTTTATCCGCTTCACGGACAATGATCAGCTCACACCGGAAAAGACTGAAATTGCACTTCACATAGGCGGGCATAACCCGGTCACCGGAAGTTTTGAAGGAATCCACTGGCATGTCAGTAAGGATGTGAAGGTTCAATATCTGGCGGCCAATGAAAAGAGAACCGGTATTTCCCGGGTCCGGGTGACGCGTCCGGATGGTTCAACCGATGAATTTGTTAACTCCGACATAAAAATCGAAGATGGATACGTGCCCAAATGGCGGACAATGGACTGTATCGACTGTCATAACAGACCTACCCATATTATGGACATGCCTGAAGATGTGGTTGATTTCGGCCTGCTCAGTAAAAAAATCAATCCGAAAATCAAGGGGATCAGGGCAGACGGGTTGACCGCTATCGAGATCAGGTACACCTCACAGGATGATGCCGGGAAAAATCTGGTCAATAACCTGATGGAACTGCAGAAGAAACGCAATGCCGTCCAGGCTGCAAAGTATGAGGGAGATATCAGGAAGGCCGGAGAATATCTCCTTGGAAGATACCTGGGTAATGTCTGGCCCGATATGAAGGTGTCGTGGGGTACATATAAAACCCATCTTGGGCACCGGTATGCAGACGAAGGATATGGCTGCTGGCGCTGTCATGATGATGAACATGAGAATAAAAAAGGGGGAACCATCAGCCAGGACTGTTCATTCTGTCATGACGAGCCGGAATAAAGAACCATGCTGTACCGGGCAAAGGTTGGCGGCCGGGCCCGCAGGGTATTCAGGCCGAAGGCTGTCAGGTTGCCGGGAAGGAGCAGGTTCCGTTTTTTTACCTGAACTCCTGCAGTGTAAAGAGCTTTACCTCGTAATAACATCATGTTACACTTGCCATGTTTCTTTTTTCGGAACTGTTCAGGAGTAAGACACTTAACTAACCAGGTATGATATAATGTTTCACTGGCTACGAGATCATCGCCGGAAAAAAATTCTGCAAGAACCGTTTGCCGTCCAATGGCAGAAGATTCTTGAGGAGAAGGTCCGTCATTACTCCTTCCTGAATGCGGAGGAAAAAGATCGTCTGCAGCAGTTGATTCAGATATTTCTTGTGGAAAAAAGATTTGAGGGCTGCAACGATCTGGAGATTACCGATGAAATACGGATTGTCATAGCAGCAGAGGCATGCATGCTGGTCCTGGGCTTCCTGCCCTATGATGTGTATCCCGGCCTGATAACCCTGCTGGTCTATCCTTCGACCGTTGTTGTTCCTCCTTCTACAATGGGTGTTTTTACACAGAATCCATTTGTTGAACGGTCGAAAACAGCTATTTACGGCCAGGCATTTCAGCGAGGTCCTGTAATTCTGGTATGGGATGAGGTCAAACGGGGGGCACGACATCCTGAATCCGGACATAACGTGGTCTATCACGAATTCGCCCATTTGCTTGACATGGAATCAGGATCGGCAAATGGAACACCCAGGTTGCACAGCCGGGACCAGTACAGGACCTGGGCAAAGGTTTTTACAGAGGAATTTCTTCTTCTGCGTCGGAAATCGGACAAGGGTGAAAAAACCTTTCTTGACTCGTACGGTGCCCTGAATGAAGCGGAGTTTTTTGCTGTGGCAACGGAATATTTTTTTGATCGGCCCATGCAGATGGAGAAAAAACACCGGGCGCTTTACGATGTCCTTGCCGGATTTTATCAACAGGACACGGCCGGGCGCCAACGTCGTTTTAAAAATGATGACAGACCACCGAAAAAAAGAGGGCGCTGATACGTTCCCTCTTTTTTCGGAACTGTTCAGACCTGCCCCATATCTAAGTCTGCACTGCCTGTGGCAGGCAGGGCAACGAATCATACCCTGCCTCGGCCTGAACCAGGCACCGGGGCATGTCCGATTATGGATGGAACGGAAACACGATCGGGGTCAACAGCACCGTAATGGCCCCGACCAGCAGGGAGAGCGGAACCCCGACCTTGACGAAATCACCAAAGCTGTATTCTCCCGGGCCATAGACCATCAGGTTGGTCTGATAACTGACCGGCGAGATAAAACTGCAGGAGGCGCCGACCATAACGGTAATGGCAAAGGGCATGAAGCTGACCCCGAGGTTTTGCGCTATGGTCAGGGCAATGGGAAACATAAAGACGGCCGAGGCGACGTTGGTGACCATGGCATCCATGACAATGCAGCCGAGAAAAACTACGGTCAGGGCAAGGTAGACATTCTCTCCGCCCAGGGCGCCGAGAAAGTTGCCGATTATATCCGACAGCCCGCTGGCCGTGACCGCAGACTCCAGGCCCATGGCCGAGGCAATGACGATCAGGGTCGCGAAATCTACCGACTTGCCGGCACTTTTCAGGTCCATGCATCCTGTGAGCAGCATGGCACCGGCTGCAAGCAGGGCGGCGTTGAGCATGGTAAACCAGCCCAGGGTAACCGAAACCACCATGGCTAAGGTAATCAGGGTCGCGAGAACCGCCTTATCGGTTCGTTGGATCCGTGCTCCACGCAGCCTTTTTGTCATAATAAATTCAGTTTCATTCCGGTTGCGGTAGAAAAAAGGATCACGGACTTCAAGCAGGGCGACATCTCCAACCTGGATCACTGCGTTTTCAAGGGGATAATCCATGGCCGCACCTTCTCTGGCCATGCCCACCAGCCAGACCTCGAATTCACGATCATCCCGTTTAAGATCACCGATCCGCTGGCCAAGAAAAGAATTTTTTTCTGAAACCGCAACCTCAACCAGATGGTGCCGGTGACGGTCGGGTTGTATCTCCTTGGTGGCATAAAGCGGTATCAGGCCAATGGTTGCCCAGAGGGATTTTGCACCGTCAATGTCGGCCGAAAAGGCTATGTAGTCGTTTGGCTGCAGCATCGTTCCCGGGCCGAATTCAAGTTTGTTCCGGTTTCTGAGCAGGCAGATGATTGAAAAACCCTCCGAAGAAGCCAGACCGGCCTGTTCGATGGTCTTTCCTACCAGGGGACCGTTCGGGTCGATATGGAGTTCAATCCGAAACAGGCGGCGTTCCCCCTGGGCAAGCACACCAGTTTTTTTGAAAGATGAGGGCAGCAGCCAGCGGGAAAAAAGCATCAGAAACCCGATACCGGCAATGGTAATTGGAACTCCGATCCAGGACAGGTCAAACAGGCCGATTGACTCCATGGGTATCTTGACATTCCCGCCGGCCAGCTGTTCCTCAACCAGTCCGGCAATGACCAGGTTGGTTGCGGTGCCGATCAAGGTACAGGTGCCGCCGAGGATGGAGGCGTAGGACAGGGGGATATAGAGTTTTTTAGCATCAAGACCGCATGATCTGGAAAGATCCCGGATCACCGGGATCATCATGGCCACCAGCGGAGTGTTGTTGAGAAATGCCGAGCCAAAGGCGATGTTCGGCAGAATTTTAATCTGAGCCATGAGGATGGATTTCGGGCGTCCGATAAGTTTTTCACTCAGGATCGAGATCGCCCCGGTGGAGTACATGCCGGCTGCTATCATGAACAGTGCGCCAACGGTCAGGACCCCGGGATTGTTAAATCCTTTGAGTGACGCATCAAGCGGAGCCAGCCTGAATGTAATGGTCAGGGTTAAGGCGCCGACAAAGATTGCCGCCGGCGGTAGTTTGTTGAAGATAAGCAGGCCAAACGTGAGGGCGAGAATGGCGATGGTCAGATAAATTTCAAGCATGGTTTTGAATAATTTGGCTGGACTTTTGTGAGTGTTTCTGTCTATGCTGCTGCTGGTATCATGAAAGATAATTATTTATATATAATCCCTAATTATTTTATACAACATCATTTTTGGTGTTCTCTTGTGATAAAATAGTTGCCGCAGAGCACATTCGGGCTATGTGCCGCTGTCGGTCGTGTCCTCTCGTTTTCCGGTTGCACGGTCGGAACTGTTCCAGGGCAGCCGCCAGTATACACCATGGGTGAGAATAAAAAAGAAAGGAGACGGTTATGGAACTGAAAAGTCGAATCAAGGCCTTGGTATCGTCTATGTTGACGGTGTTTTGCATCTGCACTGCGGCTGTATCCGTTTATGCGGCAGGCGAGCAGGGGGGAGGACAGGCCGCTCCGGCGGCAGCCCAGGTGAAGCTGAAGGAAGCATTAAACCCGGACACCTATGCCCATTATATGCAACTGGGCAGGGACTGGCTCTTTACCAACGGCCCCGGGATCCTGGTCGCTCTGATCATCCTGGTTGTCGGCCGCTGGCTGGCCATGTGGTTTGCGTCCATCGGCAGGAAGGCAATGGCCAAGGGCGGCGTTGATGAAACCCTGACCCGTTTTCTGGGCAAGCTGATATATTATGCCCTGCTCACCGCCGTGGTCATTGCTGCTGCCGATCAGGTGGGTATTAAAACCACTTCATTTATTGCCATTCTCGGTGCTGCCGGTCTGGCTATCGGTCTTGCCCTGAAAGATTCGCTGGCCAACTTTGCCTCCGGCGTCATGTTGATCCTGTTTCGTCCGTTTCAGGTCGGCGACGCCGTTACCGCCGGCGGTGTGACCGGCAAGGTCCGGCAGATCGATATTTTCAGTACAATTATTCTTACCGCGGATAACCAGAAATTCATCATCCCCAACAGTACCATTACAGCCGGAGTCATCACCAATATCAATGCCGAACCAACGCGCAGGATCGATCTGGTTGTCGGTATCGGCTATGACGATGATATCCGGCTGGCAAAGACGACTCTTGAAGAACTTGTCAAATCCGATAACCGAATCCTTGATGATCCGGCACCGACCATTGCCGTTGCCGAACTCGGGGCCTCGAGTGTGGATATTGTTGTCCGCCCCTGGGTGAAAACAGCGGATTATTGGAATGTACGGCTTGATTTAACGGAAAAAATCAAGCTGACCTTTGATGAAAAAGGCCTGTCTTTCCCCTATCCCCAGCAGGATGTACATATGCATCAGGTTACCGATTAACCTGTAACTGAGCACAGGGTGTAGTCAACCTGGTTTCCGAACCTTGTCGGTCAGGATGAGCGGTGATTTGAAAATGTACGATGTTGAAAAGGCGCCGGAAATAAATTTCCGGCGCCTTTTGCCTTTTGCCTTTTGTATCCATACTGCTCGGTATGGATATTGGGAAAATCTTCTTCAGGGCCTTACGCCTGAACTTCTGCTATAAAAAAGAAAAATTCGAGAAATGTAATAATTTGTTCTTATAGGTACAAACCCTGTGCCGAGATACCTTAGAAGGTGTAGCGGACACCGACCATGATATCATTGCTGTTCATG
>DRKH01000460.1 GCA_011051825.1 Desulfobulbus sp. | reverse complement strand
ATTATAATAAAAATTTCGCCACGGATTTCGGCTGAAGGTGACCAGGAGGGGAAGAGAAAAAAAAATCAGAGGCCGTCCGACTGAACCAGCCGGACAGACTCCGATTTATAGAAGACAGAGAACAGAGGCAGAAAGGACACTGCCCCTGTTCAAAACATACGTCAAGCGGGTGTTTACTCCGGGTCATCATGACAGAGTGAACAGTCCTGGGTGATGGTTTCACCCTCTTTGTTCTCATGTTCCTCGTCATGGCAACGCCAGCAGCCATATCCCTCATCGGCATTCTGATGCCCGAGGTGCGACTTATAGGTTCCCCACCACACGTTCATTTTGGGCCAGACATTGCCCAGGAACTTGGCAAGCAGATATTGGCCGGCCTTCCTGATGTCCTGCTCATGCTTCGCGGCCTGGACGGGATCCCGCTTTTTCTGCAGTTCCAGCAGATCGTTGACCATGTTCTTTTTGGCATCATCCTGTGATGCATACTTCTTGTTAAGAACGGTCAATCCGTCTTCCCTGATTCCCTTGATTTCAGGATTCATCTTTTTACTGAGGAGACCGAAATCAACCACTTCATCGGCTACCTCATAAATATGGGTCGGCCTGTTATGGCAGTCGATACAGTCCATGGTCCGCCACTTGGGCTTATAGCCATCTTCGACCTCAACGTCGGACTTGACAAATTCATCGGTCGAACCGTCCGGACGCTTCACCTTAACCCGGGCAATACTGGTTCTTTTTTCATTGGCGGCCAGATATTTCACCTCAACATCCTTACTGACATGCCAGTGAATTCCTTCAAAACGACCGGTAGAGGGATTATGCCCGCCGATATGGAGTGCAATCTCTGTCTTTTCCGGATTAACCTGATCCTCATTGGTAAAGCTGATGAACTGTTTGACCTTTTTACCATAAAACTTCTCCGGCCAGTGACACGCTTCACAGGTATCACGCGCCGGCCTGAGCGCCTCAACCGGAGATGGAATCGGCCGACTGTAACTGTTGGTTAATACGGCATACACCTGGCGAAGGCCTGATAGTTTAGCCCGTACGAACCACTGGGCACCCGGTCCGATATGACATTCAACACAGGACACCCGGCCATGGGGTGAACGCTTATAAGCAGTATATTCCGGAGCCATAACCTTATGGCAGACCATGCCGCAGAAATACGGCGAATCGGTGAAGTGGTAGCCCTCATAGCCGACAACACCGAGAATAACCATGTTGATGACCGTCAAAATGACAAAACCGATAAGAAACAAACGGTGTTTGGGGTTACTCAGATTGAGCTGCAGATGATCCTTTGCAATACCCTTACGCCATTGCCTGCGTCGCAGATAGGCTGCCACCGGAATAAGCAGCAGACCAAAGACCATACAACCGGGCAGGATCATATAGATAAAAATGCCGACATATGGATTATGAAAAAATCCAAATAGTTCGGCAGCCATTCCCAAAATCATCAGGGTGATACTTACGGTCGTCAGTACGATGGAAAAAACACCCAGCGGTGTACGCCAGATACCACGTATGATATGGCCCCAGGCACCTCGATCGGCCCGGGGTTGATGCTGTTCTTCGTTATTGTTGTTTTCTGTTGCCATACATCTCTCCTTTTTAGTCAATTACCCCTTGTAAAGATTTTATAATTTCGGGCTGTTTCTCATTTTCCGCCAATATGACATGACACAGGTTGCAGTCGCGGCTGATAACCTTGCCGGTTTTGACCTCCTGTAATCTGCCATGGCAGCGAAAACAGCCCAAGTTGTTTTTATGTCCCAGATTATTCTTGTATGTTCCCCAAGTTACATGCATAGCGGGAAACACATTTTCATCATATGCCTGCAACACGCCCTGGATTGCCCGTTCAAACAAACTCGGGTTATTCTGGATCAATTCAGGATAATTCTCCCGGTACCAGCTCTGCAGTTGCCTTGAAATTTCCACATGGGCATTTTCACTGGAGGTATAGTTCTCTTCAATAGCGGCAAGGGCCTGTCGTTTGATAAATGGCAGATATGAGGGGATAATATTTGCTGAGAGTTTATTATCAAGGGCCTCTTCCGCCGACAGGAAAATATGGGTTGGCCGATTATGACAGTCAATGCAATCCATCTTCCGCAGCTCACCGCTCCCCGGACCATCGTCCTGCGGGATCACGGTCTCATTTGTATCAGGTATCCTGACATACACGACATCCCTTTTACCTTTCTCCCGCTGACGAACTTCGGTAATTATCTCCCGATCACGATCGGCAGCACGATAAAACACCTGCTGGGCCTCGGAGACATGCCAGTGTATACCGTGGGCGACCTTGCCCTGGATATCGCCCGATCCCACCTTCATGAGGATTACCGTTTTGACCATTGTATTTTTCTCGTCGGCCAGAAAACGTTCTTTGGTGTACAGTCTGGAGCCATGAAACTTTTCGGGCAGGTGACACTGCTCACAGGTTTTTCTCCCGGGCCTGAGGGCCTTTATTGGCGGAAGAATAGGTCTCGGATAGGAATTTGTAGCCACCGCAAACAGCTGTTTGATACCGGTAAACCGTGAACGTTCGGCCCAGTCGGCATCTTTACCGAGATGACATTCCACACAGGACACTCTGGAGTGGGGGGAATTTTTAAAGGCCGTATATTGCGGTTTCATGACGGTATGGCAGAACTGACCACAAAATTGGGATGAGCTGGTATATTGATAGCTGGAATAGGAAGCCACACCGACGACAAAAACAAAAAACAGGGTGATTGCCACCGTAAAATAGAGATGTCTTCGAATACGGATGTATCGGCCGGGACGGGTAAACTGCTCTTTGAGATACTCTGCGGTATAAGTCCCGATATCCTCCTTGCTGCGGAAAAAGAAGCCGCCCAGGATCAAAAAGACGATCCCCAGAACAAGCAGCGGGACCATGACCACATAGAGCAAAAAACCAAAATAGGGATTTTCAACCAGCCCCAGAGCATCAAAAGCGACCGATATCAAGAGGACCGGCAGCAGGATGCTGACAATAATAGCCCCGAACATGGACATCTTGCTCTTTGCAACAATGCCGATAATTCGTTTATATAACTCTATTGAAAACATCGGGTTCTCACTTTTTCACTCTTGCTCGGACTATCATGAAATCTGCGGTCAATACTCTATTAAATCTTCCGGGACGGCCCCGGTGTTCAATGAACCGGACAGGTTCCTGGAGACGAATCGGCGGCTGCCTCTGCGTCTCTCTTCTTTTTCATGGCACAGCGGTACACTATATCTATTTCTTCTTTATCCAGGCTCTCATTGACCAGCAGGGCCTCGGCAAGATTGACAAGCAAATTCTTTTCTTTTTGCAGGATCTCAATGGCTCTGGCGTACGAATCCTCTACAATCTCTTTGACCTGTCGGTCAATGTCGCGGGCCGTTTCATCACTGAAGGAATTAAAATGCATCTGTTCACCGAGAAAACCGCCATCACTCTTCGTGTACGACACATGACCCAGGGCATCACTCATCCCCCACCTGCAGACCATCTTGGTCACTATCCGGCCGGCCTGCTCGAAATCATCTTCTGCAAAGGTGGTCTGCTGATCAAGCAGTAGGTCTTCCGCCGCCCGTCCCCCGAGCAGGGTGGTTATCTTGCTCTGCAGGTAGACCTTTGAGTAGGCATGTCGATCATCCAGCGGCAGTTGCTGCGTATGTCCCAGAGCCCGGCCCCGGGGAATAATACTGATCTTGTGGACAGGGTCGGTTTCAGGCAGCATCCTGGCCAGAACTGCATGGCCGGCCTCATGATAGGCGATGGTCTTCTTGTCCTCCGGGTTTATGACCATCCCCTTACGTTCCACCCCCATCATGATCCGATCTTTTGCCACCTCAAAGTCGCTGTTGTCCACGATCTTTTTATTCTGACGGGCGGCATAAATCGCCGCTTCGTTGACCAGGGACGCCAGTTCGGCCCCGGTAAAACCGGGGGTGGATCTGGCAATGGTCTCCAGTTCAACATCGGAATCCAGCGGAACCTTTCTGGCAAACACGTTTAAAATCTCAATCCGCCCCTTGATATCCGGCGGCAGAATATTGATCTGCCGGTCAAACCGCCCGGGCCGCAGGAGAGCGGGATCAAGGATATCGGGCCGATTTGTTGCAGCCAGCACAATAACTGTTTCCTCGGAGCTGAACCCGTCCATCTCAACAAGCAGGGCATTCAATGTCTGCCCCCGTTCGTCCTGTCCACCGGCCGTGCTGCCCGAGGCCCTGTGTCCACCGACAGCATCGATCTCATCGATGAAGACAATGCAAGGGGCGTTCTTTTTTGCCTCGGCAAACAGCTCTCGAACCCGGGATGCACCGACCCCGACAAACATCTCGACAAAGTCCGAACCACTGATGGAGTAAAAAGGAACCCCGGCCTCTCCGGCCACCGCCCGCGCAAGCAGGGTCTTGCCCGTTCCCGGGGGGCCCTGAAACAGGATCCCTTTGGGAGTAATGGCTCCAAGCTTGCTGTACTTTTTTGGTTTCTGCAGAAAGTCTATGATCTCCAGGAGATCTTCTTTTACCTCTGGAATCCCGGCTACATCCCGGAAGGTAACGTTCTGACCGTGTTTGTTTATTTTAACCGCCTTTTCCTTGCCGAAATCCTTTTCATCGTCCTCCGCCCCCTGCTTCTTCATCATGGAATACCAGGCCAGCAGGATAAAAAGTATGGGCAGGCTGATATACAGCAGTTTCCACAACGGTGATTCCTTGTCCGGCACACCCGTAACCTTGACGTCAGCCTGGAGCAGCAGAGGAAGCAAAGACGAAATATCAGGAACATATGTTGACGCTTCCCGGCCAAAGGTGTCGTGAAGCGTGACGATATTTCCCTTGATATGCACTTCCTTTATCTCTTTATTTCGCAGATTTTCCAAAAAATCATTATAACAGATTTCCGGAACATGCTTTTCCGTCATGGTCACCAGGTATATACCACCGCCCAGGATGGACAAAATGACCAGGGCAAAGACGGTTCGCACGAAAATAATCACGACAGGTATCTGCGAAAATTGGAGTTTATCATAAGGATCTGCTCTTCGGTCCCGGGGAGGTATCGGAGCCTGAAGGGTTTACTACAGAGCAACACAATACTGTTTAAGGGGGCAGGCCACCGCATTCGACTGGTCATACGTTCGTCCTGCTGCCCGTTCAATTTTAAAAAAGATTCCCTTTTGGCCGGATTGGTTTCAGTTACAATCCCATTACGGCCGAAACCCATCCCTTGACCAGGGCAACCGGTCCGCCGGCGGCGATCATTCCACCGACAATGCAGGCAGCAGCCCATAGTCCGACAAGCAAACCGGCTATATTGAGAGCACGAACCGCCCCTCTGGAGACTTCGGCCTGCACCTGAGCTGAACTCTTTGCTGTTCCGCTGGTTCCGGTTTTGGATTTGGCTTTGACACCCTCATGTACAGAAGTCTGCATTATACTCCTCCGCTGAAATGATACATCATGCGCATACGCACCTCTCTGTTGCTCCTTGTGCAATGCTAATTTCGTGCCAGCCACAAGAAGTCCGGAAGATCAGCAGGAAGAGTATTTCGAGATGATTTTTTCTTGTCAGAATGACATGGCCTTTTGTCATTTTGACAAAAGGCCGTCGGATATGGCGAAGAGGCCGGCCGCATTTTCAGCATCCGGACTCTTCTGTTCGGCAGGAATATGAGATGTCTCTGTTGCGAATTTCTCCGAGCTTGTGCTACATACCGGTTACAGCACTGAACCATGCCTTGACAAGGGCAACGGGTCCACCGGCTGCAACCATGCCGCCGATCAGACTGGCAAGGGCCCACAGCCCGATAACAGCCCCGACCGTATTAATGGAGATCATTGCTCCTCTGGAAATCTCAGCCCGGGTATCAGCGGAAGTTTTTGTATTGGTTTTGCTTTTGGTGATATCTTTAGTTGTCGTATTCATGGTGTACCTCCTGGCTACGTATTCAGAACGTATCAATTCGTGTTCAGTCTGTCCTGTTGTTACTCTTTATATAGCGATTACCGTGCCAATTAAAAAAATTCAATAATATCAACAAAAACTACTGAAACACCCCACAGAGTATTGTCAAATTGACACACTCCTCTGCCAGGATGACAAAATTTGAGGCAATGGCAGCCCCTTCAGACCTCCAGTTCATACTTGTCCAGCTTCCTGTACAGGGTGCGCAGACCAATCCCCAGTATTTTGGCGGCCTTGACCTTCTCTCCCCTGGTTGAATTCAAGGTATCAATGATGGCCTTGCGCTCAAGTTCGTGCAGCAATCCTTCCTTGCTGCCCCCGGCCCCCGGCGTCTTAAAGCTGAGATATTCAGGAATTTCCTCCACGGTGATCACATCCCCATGGGCCATAACCACCGCGCTTTCAATGCAGTTCATGAGTTCACGGACATTCCCCGGCCAGTTATAGCCCCTGATGAGATCCATGGCATCGTCTTCAATGCCGGTAATGGGCTTGCCGTGCAGATGCGAATACTTATCGATAAAACCGGTAACAAGGTCATCCAGATCTTCCTTTCGTTCACGCAGGGGTGGAATTTCAATCTTGACCACCCGCAGACGATAAAAGAGGTCATCACGGAAGGTTCCCTCTTTCACCAGTTCGCCGAGGTTTTTGTTGGTGGCGGAAATAATCCGCACATCCACCTTCAGGGTCTTGGTGCCGCCAACCCGTTCAAAGGTCTTTTCCTGGAGAAAACGGAGCAACTTGACCTGGATTGAAGGCGGCATTTCCCCGGCCTCATCCAGAAAAAGCGTGCCGCCGTTGGCAAGCTCAAACCGTCCCTTCTTGGTCGCCACCGCACCGGTGAAGGCCCCCTTTTCATGGCCGAACAACTCCGATTCCAGAACCCCTTCCGAAAAGGCGGAGCAGTTGACTTTGATAAGCGGCCCATGGGCAACCGGGCTGTTGTAATGGATTATATTGGTGATAAGCTCTTTGCCGGTTCCCGACTCTCCCTCAATAAGGACGGTCGCCTTGGTCGAGGCAACCTGGAGGGCAAGTTCCTTGCACTTATTCAATGCCTCGGAGTGGCCGATCATCTTCAAATCAGGCCCATGTTCCCGGATCTGCTGTTTCAGCAGTTTATTCTCTTCCTTGAGACGCTTGTTTTCCAGGGTTTTCTCAATAAGCAGGGCCAGTCGATCCAGGTTGACCGGCTTGCTGACGTAATCGCAGGCGCCAAGTTTCATGGCCTCTACAGCCGCTTCAATGTTTCCCTGCCCGGAGATGACAATCACCGGAACCGGTTCTTCCATCTCATTGATCTTTGCCAGCAGTTCGATACCGTTGAGCCCGGGCATGTCCAGATCCGAGAGAATTACGTCGATATCCTCGCGCGCCAGGGTCTTCAGGGCGTTAAGGCCGTTTGTGGCCGTCACGGTGTCGTAATCATCCTCCAGGGCCATGGACAGGGTCTGCAGGGTCATGTTGTCATCGTCAACGATAAGTACTCTGTTTTTTTCCATAATAGCTATTCGTTTTGTCCCTGGCCTGTCGAGGAAAATCCTGCGCCGTACGGCCTGAAAAGGTTATGCTTCGATTACAGGTTCCGACTCATCCACCTGGGCTATCGCCTGAACCTCTCCGGATGGTTGAAGAGTGTCCCGGCCGGAGCTCAGGGGAAGATGAATGGTGAACATTGTCCATTCTCCCTCTTCACTCTCACAGGTTATCCAGCCGCCGTGATCTTCAATGATCCGCTGGACAATGGCCAGCCCAAAGCCCATGCCCTGCACCTTTTTAGTAAAAAACGGTTCAAATATTTTTTCCAGATCGGCGGCTTCAATACCTTTGCCGGTATCGGTAACCGTGAGCAGTACGTAGTCCTCTTCCCTGCTGGTGGCAAGCTTCAGGGTGCCGCCATCGGGCATGGCCTGAATCGCATTCATACACAGGTTGAGCAGGGCCTGGGTAATCTTTTTTTCATCAAGCAGAACAGGACCGATGGTCTCATCCTCGGCAATCTCAATGGAGACACCCGCATCCTCGGCAACCTGATGCACTATTTCGGCAATTTGCCCGACAATACCATTCAGGTTACTCTCACTGAAAACAGGGGCGGGAAAACGCGCATACTTAACAAATTCCTCTATTATGCCGTTAATTCTGACAATTTCGTTATTGATCAGGGAGGTCATCTTCAGCATCTTGTCTTTCTGGCCCGTCTCCTCGACCTGACATTTTTTTATTGCCTTGTTCAGGAGCTGGAGATTCATATAGAGCACGTTCAAAGGGGTCTTGATCTCATGGTTAACCGTGGAGGCAATCTGGCCGAGGGTAGCAATTTTTTCCATTCGAACCAAGTCCTTCTGGGTCTCTCGCAAAGACATCTCCGAGGCTTTTAGTTCTGCGGTCCGTTCCTCCACCAGTCGCTCAAGTTCCCGGTTAAACTCTTCCTGCTGTCGTTCATGTTCCTGCAGGTTCCTGGTCATGAGGTTAAAGGTACTGTACAGCACCCCGAGCTCAGTCCTCGAGCTTGTCCGCACCCGAACCGACAGGTCGCCGAAGGTCACCTTTTCCGTGGCCTCGGCAAGATTCATGATGGGAACTATCGTGTAGCGGGTCAGGGCGATATAACCGATACAGGAGGCAACGATTCCAATGGCACAGGAGACCAGGTACAACAGCAGGACATGGTTCATCTTCGCGTCCGACTCGTCAACCAGCCCTTCGATGGTCTGGATATGTTTACGGTTGATGCTCTCCACCAGTTTCTGGGTTCTGTAGCCGTAGGTTTCCAGTTTTTTGAGGATCTCTTTATTCACCGGACCGGAGGAGTTGAGAGTAGGCGTAGATTGCGTCAACAGGGTCTTGATGGCCCGGATGTTTTCCTCCACCTGCTGGAAGAGCAGAAACATTTTGAGCCCGTACCGATCCTGTCCGGTCTCCTCTTCCTTGTAGAGCGCTATGCGCTCTTCAACATCATCGACAATGGAGATCGCATAGAGCAGCAGCTTGTTATCAAGCTTGATGACGGAATTCTGAACTAGAAAAATTGCCTCCTGCACCTTGTTGTTCATATCATAAATCCGAACAACATATTCACTTTCCGTCTTCATATTTTCATTATCCTTTGCCATGTCGCGGACCAAGATGATGCACACCCCGCCCACACTGACGATGGAAAAAATATTGAGAAAAAATGCAGCCAGAATATAGCTTGCCAGTTTACGTTTTATCTTCATCGGTCTATCATTTATCCCTGCGTCGCCTCGGAATCAAGGCTCGCAACCAGTTCAACCACATATATACCGGATGGTCCAATGCAAAAACAACACCATCTTTCGTTTAAACCCATTTT
>DRKH01000459.1 GCA_011051825.1 Desulfobulbus sp. | reverse complement strand
TGTTCGATGAGCCAGTCCTGATATTTGGACATCCGGAAAAAATAGTTCTGTTCGCTTATCTCCTTTGGAACCGTCAGGTGATCGGGGCACTTGCCGTCGACCAGCTCCTTTTCGGTCAGAAACCGCTCACAGCCCTGGCAGTAATGGCCCGAATATTCACTGAAATAGATGTCGCCCTGATCATAAACCTGCTGCAGAAGCGCCTGCACAACCCGGATATGGTCCGGGTCGGTGGTCCGGATCGTGTTGTCCGGTTCAATGGACAGCCCGGGCCAGGTGTCACGAAAGGCGGCGGAGATGCGGTCCACGTACTCCCTTGGGCTGACCCCCTCTTTTTCGGCGGCCTGGACGATTTTTTCGCCATGCTCGTCGGTGCCGGTCTGGAAACGGACCTCGTCACCGCAGAGTCGTTTAAAACGGGCATAGGTGTCGGCGACAATGGTGGTATAGGCATGCCCGAGATGGGGCATGGCGTTTACATAATAAATCGGGGTTGTGATATAGGTTGTCATCTTATTTCTTTTTTTTCTCGTTGGCACCGGCGCCTTTTTCCTGACGACCACGTTTTTTCTGAGGCTTACGCGGATTCTTTTTTCCCTTCTGCTTCTGACGGGGCTTCTGCAGGGGTTGGGCGGCACGCCATTCTTCCTCAGTCAGAATACGTCCTTCACCGTCTTCACCAATCGTCAGCAGGCTGCCCTGCAGGGGCAGGAGACGGACCACCCGGTAGACGGCGCCCTCGAAACGAAGGGAACGACCGATTCTGGGCATCCCTTTTTTCATGCTGCGATAGCTGTCATACTCATAGGTGAGGCAACAGAGCAGCCGGTTGCAGACTCCGGAGATCTTGGCGGGATTCAAGGGCAGATCCTGGGTTTTCGCCATCTTGATCGAGACCGAATCAAACTGTTTCAAAAACGAGGTGCAGCAGAGTTCCCGGCCGCAGGCCCCGAGTCCTCCGGTCATCTGCGCCTCATGGCGGACACCGATCTGGCGCATCTCCACCCGGGTTCGAAACTCCTGCACCAGGTTTTTAACCAGTTCCCGAAAATCCACCCGGCTGTCGGCGGTAAAATAAAAAATAATCTTTGAACCGTTAAAATAGCGTTCCACCCGAACCAGATGCATGGGCAGCTTCAGGCTTTTGATCCGGGCAAGACAAATATCCTGGGCTTCCTGTTCCAGAACAGGGAGCCGGGCATATTTCTCTTCTTCTTCACGGGTGGCTCGACGACCGACAGCGTATGAAACCCCACGCGTTTGTCCGTCGCCGGTATCACCTGCCGAGCGGGCGACGATCATCGCCGGTTCCAGCCCATGATCGGTTTTGACAATGACCAGTGCGTCACGCTCCAGGTCTGCCAACGGCGAGGAAACAGTGTACTCCTGCCCTACCTGACGGAAACGAATACGGTAGTAGTATAAACGCCCCTCACTGGAGTCGCTTTTCGACGCAGATGCAGGCGCAGTCGTCTCTGGTTCTCTTTCAGACATATTCCGGATTTCAGGGGTCGGATTTCAGGGGTCGGTTTCAATCAGATTCAGCATCAATACTTCGCAGACCAGGGCCCGGTTGCAATTTCTGGCCAGGGCATCAGTGGCTGCGTCAATGGCGCGCATCTTATCAGAAAGCTGTGACAAGTTCCAGCGTTCTCTTAACAACAAGGGGTCTTTTGAATCGTCGACGCCACTGTACGACGGCGACTCGGACCCAAGCGTTGCCAGCATTCCGTCCTTGAAGAACAAGCGGAGCAGATCAAGAAGCAGATCGAAACCGCTGTTTAATCCGGCCAGCTCCCGGGCCAGAAAAAGCGCTTCTTCAACCGCCCGCGCCCTGGGCCATCGTTGCTCCAGCAGGGCCGCAACCACCTGGTCGCGCAGCGGCAGGACATCGCCGGCTTCCATGGTCAGGGCCCTGCCCGGACAGCCCCCGGACAATCCGGCCAGCATCAGAGACGTCTGACCATCAAGTTCGGGTGCATGCATGCCGATGATCTCGGCGGCAATGTCATCGGCAAGCGGGGCAAAGGCAACCACCTGGCAGCGGGAAACAATGGTCGGCAGTATGGGTTCGGCATCGGAGGCAATCAGCAAAAACAGATTATCCGGCGGTGGTTCCTCCAGCAGTTTCAACAGGCTGTTGGCCGCTTCCCGGCGCATGGTCTGCGCCTCCTCAATGAGGATAACCCGCATACCGCCGGCAAAGGGGGAAAAGGCCAGTTGCTTTTTTAAGGCCCGGATCCGGTCGATCTTGATGGAAACCCCATCCGGCTGAACATGGATAAAATCCGGGTGATTGCCCGAATCATATTGACGGCAGCCGGGACAATGGCCGCAGGGTTCCGGGGTATCTTTCTCCGTACAGAACAGACTTGCAGCCATTTCCCGGGCCACGGTCGCCTTACCGATGCCGTCGGGACCGGAAAAAAGATAGGCATGGGCCAGCCGCCCGGTACTCATCACCCGGGTGAGCAACCCGAGGGCTCTTGAATGACCACGAATCTCAGAAAATAGCATGAGCCGACAGGGACCAGGAATTTGGGGTTAGGGATCAGATACAAGGCTCACAAAAAAACCTCAGAACAGAGACTGCTGACGGTGCTGCAGATCTTCCTTTCCCGTTTTCGGTTTCTTCCCTCGGGCTGGTACGGATTTCCCGGGATCGCCCTGTTTCGTCCGTGGGGAAGGCGTCTGCAGCTTTTCCTCATCCAGGGGCTGCAAATACAAAAAACGTTCCAGGGGACGCTGGTAATCGGACCAGCCGGGCTCATCCTGTTTCTCGCGCAGCTGATCGATATAATTCATCTTGGCATCCATATCATCAAGGTGATGCAGGAGAATGGCCTCCGGGGTCATGGGCAGGACCGGGGCCCCGAATTCATGACGACCATGATGACTGAGGACCAGATGAACCAACTGGTCAACCCGGCCCACCGCAAGCCCGTCGATTCCGGCCGCCGCCTGCCGCACCATGTCCGCCCCGAGCACCAGGTGACCGACAAGTCGGCCGCAATCGGTATAATCAAAGGGCAAGGATTTGTAGCTGAACTCCCTGGTCTTGGCTATATCATGAACCAGGGCACCGGCCACCAGCATATCCCGATCAAGTCCCGGATAATGATCGGCCGCTTTCACCGCCATACCGGTCACCGACAGGGTATGTTCCAGCAGACCGCCGATATAGGCGTGATGCATTTTTTTTGCAGCCGGGGCGGTGCTGAACTGGTCAAGGAGTTCGCCGGAAAAAAGTCTCTGCAACAGTTTCTGCAATCCGGGGTCGGAAATCGTTGCCAGCAGAGAAGTCAGCTCCTGCTGCATCTCCCGGACCGGCCGCCTGCTTGCCGGCATAAAATCGGCAAGGGCCACCTGTTCGTCACCTGCCCGCTGCAGGTGAGAGACTCCCAGCTGCAGCTGGTTTTGATAGGACTTGGCCATGGCCTGAACGAAAATGACATCCCCGACCGCAGCCACCGCATCAAACTGGAGTGCATTTTCCCAGACCCGGGCCTCAATCTCGCCGGTCCTGTCCATCAGGGTCAGGGCCATGTAGGGTTTCCCGGCCTTGGTTTCGGCAAGGTTTTTCCGGGCAACCAGAAAAAGATCCCGCACCTGCTGTCCTTCCTGCAATCCGCTGATAAAAACCTTTTTCCCCGACATTACCACCCCATTTTTTCAACCTTTAACTCCGATACGCGAGCCTGTGAGACTTCGAAACTCAAAACTCAAAACTCAGAACTCAGAACTCAGAACTCAATACGCTCCTACACATTAAACCGAAACAGAATACAGTCCCCGTCTTTAACGATATACTCTTTACCCTCCGAACGCATCAGCCCCTTGTCGCGGGCTGCAGCTTCCGAGCCGCAATCAATATAATCCTCATAGGCAATCACTTCGGCCCGGATAAATCCGCGCTCAAAATCCGAATGAATCTTTCCGGCCGCACCGGGAGCGGTGGTCCCCCTGGTAATGGTCCAGGCCCTGGTTTCCTTCTCACCAACCGTGAAGTAGGTGATCAGGCCAAGCAGATCATAACCGGCATGAATGAGCCGGTTCAGGCCGGGTTCCTCCATGCCCATCTCGGCCAGGAATTCCTGCTGCTCTTCCGCATCCAGCAGGCTCAGTTCCTGTTCAATACCGCCGGCAATGGTCACCACCGAGGCCCCTTCGTCCTTTGCCTGTTTCCGGAGACGATCAACAAAAAGGTTACCGGAAACAAGATCGTCCTCACTGACATTGGCTACATAGAGCACCGATTTGGTGGTCAGCAGACAGAGTTCACGTAAGAGCAGTTCCTGGGCCTCATCCTCCGGCACAACCATTCGGGCCGGTTGCCCGGCATCCAGGATCTGCTGAAGCCTGTCCAGAAACGCGGCCTCGGCAATACATTTTTTATCGCCGGATTTTGCCTGACTTGCCGCCTTTTTCAAGCGCTTGGCAACGGTGTCGAGATCAGCCATGATCAGTTCCATGGAGATGACTTCCAGATCACGAATAGGATCAATGGAGCCATCCACGTGGACGACGTTGTCATCTTCAAAGCAGCGTACCACATGAAGAATGGCATCGACCTGGCGAATGTGGCCAAGAAACTGGTTGCCCAGCCCCTCGCCCTGGCTGGCCCCTTTGACCAGGCCGGCGATATCGACAAACTCCATCTGGGTGGGGACCTTGCTTTTCGTTTTGGCAAGATCCGCCAAAAGGTCCAGCCGTGCATCGGGCACGGCTACCACTCCGACATTGGGTTCGATTGTACAAAAGGGGTAATTCTCCGCATCTATGGCGGCGGCGGTCAGGGCATTAAATATGGTCGACTTGCCCACATTGGGCAGACCGACGATTCCACAGCGAAATCCCATGGGATACTTTTCTCCATTTTTTCCATACAGATGATAATGATTCGAGTATACTCAAATCCTCAAAATAATTTTGTCCACTGTGATACTCATCCCTATCGTATTTTGCAAGCAGTTATGAACGCCGATATCCTGATAACCGACACCCTTCTTTTCCCTGACCCCGGCAAAAAAACTCTTATTCCGGATGCCTGTGTCGCCATCCGG
>DRKH01000458.1 GCA_011051825.1 Desulfobulbus sp. | reverse complement strand
TCTACGCTTACCTCTCTGCACGGTCAGGCCTGATTCACATAGGAATCACTATAGTTCACAGGCCTGACTGCACAGATATGGAGCACTCCTAAACAGTTACAGGTGGTGGTTGGGCTAGTTCTCTGCCCCTACCTGAATAGTTACCATTTTCCGAAACAGTTCACCAAGGCTGAACCGCAAGTTGACACGGAATAGTTGCATATCCTGTGAGCACTTACGTGCGAAGAGGCAGGCGAGAGACGAGACTCCGTGCAGTGCCTCTGACCACGTACCTGCCTCAGGAAGCTCCCCGCCCCTTGAGTACAGCGGGAATAGTGCGCAGCAGTATCTGGAAATCAAGCGGCAGGGACCAGGTATCAATATAGTGCAAATCAAGTTGGATCCATTTTTCAAAGGAAACATCACTCCTGCCGTCTATCTGCCAGATACAGGTTATGCCGGGTCGGACACTGAAACGCCTGTTAAACCAACGCTGTCCAAAGCCCTTGTAATCCCTGATCGGCAGAGGCCTGGGTCCGACAAGACTCATATCACCCTTTAATACGTTCAGCAACTGCGGTAATTCATCAATGCTTGTAACCCGCAGAAAACGTCCTTCCCGCGTTATTCTCGGGTCGTTTTTAATCTTAAAGACCGGCCCGTCGGCCTCATTGAGTTCTTCAAGCTCTTTTTGCATCTGCTCAGCATTCTCCACCATGGTTCGGAACTTATAAAGATTAAATATTCGTTTATTTAGTCCGAGCCGTTTCTGGACAAAAAAGACCGGGCCCGGGGAGTTCCACTTGATGATCAGGGCAACGATCAGAAACAGGGGGGACAGGAGAATAAGCAGGGATAGGGAGATAACGATATCCAGCAACCGCTTGATAAAAAGGGGCAGCCCGCCCATGGCACCGGTATAGAGCGTGAGAATTGAACTTCCTTCAAAATATTCGATACGGGCGTGTGCCAGTTGTGAAAAAAAGAAATCCGCCAGGATCCGAACGATAACACCCTGCTCAACACAGGTATCGGTAATGACGGCATGCTGATCATAGTATTCTTTTAACGGCAGACAGATCATCACCTCGTCAACAACGTTATCCTTTAAAAAATCCCCCAGATTTTTCGGATTAACCATTTCGTAGCGCTGCTGTATATTAGGAGCCCCTTTACTTATCCACTGGGAATCCACAAAGCCGAGGAGAGCATACCCGAGATGCGGTTTGTTTATTATCGTTTTCGCAAACTGCACGGCCCGTTCGTTGGTCCCCACCAACAGGATATTGCGTAGATTTCTTCCACTCCTCCGGACCCGGCCGAGAAAGTATCTCAAGATAAAGCGACTCAAAATGGTCAAGGTCGAACTTGCAACCCAGAAAACGGCAAGGAACAGCGGCGTAATCACAACAACATTAAAAATGCTTGCAAAAACAAACATTGCCACGGTGCCGATGGATGTGGCTTTCAGAATCTCAATGACTTCGGACCAACGGGAAGAGAGCCGCATGGAGTAGTAGAGGCCGAGGAATGTAAAAAGGCTCTGCCAGAACAGCATCAGACCGAGAAAAAGGACAAAATTCAAGACACTGATACGCATTGCCAGGAACCGTTCCAGTGAGGCGGACCCGGACTGCTGGACAATGATGGTGGCCACTCCGAACGAGAGAACCAGGATCAGAAGATCGGCCATTTTAAAGCTGTTTAAAAGGACACGGCGACGGAAATTATGCATACACAACCCATTATTTCTTATATAATTTTCTTATATAATATACATTTCGGAAACAAAAAGATAGCTGCAAAAAGCAGACCGGCGGACTTGCTTTAATCCCGACCGGACCCGGAATCTGTTGCCGGACAGCTATTTTCAACCAGGGGATAGGATGCTTCTATCCTGTGGGAGGCGCCTTTACGGTTGAGGATGCTGGAATAGAGATGGAAATTATCCACCGGAAAAGGACTTGTGTAGAAGAGACTGTGTGCTTCCAGAAACCGTACTATTCTGCTGGTCGGGGTATTTTTGAGGCGGGCAAGGGTGATATGGGGCGAAAACCTGCGTCCTTCCGGCTGAAGGCCAAGACCAACAAGACGTGATTCCAGACGATTATGTAATTTCAGCAGCGGATTTTTGTCCTGCAGTCCAACCCAGACAATCCTGGGTTTTCCCCGGGGTGGAAAGAAACCGACTCCGGCAAGCTGGAGCAGAAACCGCTCTGCCCTAATGTCCGCCAGTCCGTCCAGAATATCCTGAAAAAGACCGCCTTCCACTTCCCCGATAAAACGCAGGGTCAGATGCATCTGTTCGGGAACCACCCAACGTGCTCCGGGGAGCCCGCAGCAGAGTAAAGCAAGTTGCTCTTGAGCCGATGCAGGGAGATCTATGGCAACAAACAGGCGCATGGGGCGAACCTGGTATACGATTTATGAATTACGAATTACAAATTACCACAGTTAATTCCAGTCCATACCAATGTCGACACCAGGAGCGGAATGGGTCAGACCGCCAACGGAAATGATATCAACTCCGGTTTCCGCAATGGCCCGTACGGTCTCAAGCCGAACCCCGCCCGAAGCCTCCACCAGTGCCCTCCCGTTGATGTGCCGAACCGCCTCGGCCATGGTTGCGGTGTCCATATTATCCAGCATGATAATCTCCACTCCGCAATCAAGACATTCCTCCACCTGGGCCGGCGAATCGCATTCGACCTCGATTTTAAGGGTGTGCGGGATGTGGCGACGCAGTCGCTCCACGGCCTCGGCAATAGAACCGGATGCGGCGATATGATTGTCTTTGACCAGGACCCCGTCACTGAGACCATATCGGTGATTTCCGCCGCCGCCGCAACGGACCGCATACTTTTCCAGCATCCGCAGACCCGGCGTGGTTTTGCGGGTGTCAACGATACGGACAGGCAGCCCCTGTACCTGATCGACAAAGGCCTTTGTCCGGGTGGCTATTGCGCAGAGACGCTGAACAAGATTCAAAGCGACCCGCTCTCCTCTGAGTAGAGTTCGTACCGGCCCCTGGGCCGTGAGCAGGACCTGACCGGTCTTTTTCCGACTGCCGTCGGCGGCCAGTTGACCAAATTCCAGCGGCCCTCCGAGCAGACAGAAGACCCGGGCCGCCACCTGTTCCATACCACAGGCCACCAGCGGTTCACGGGCCACAAACCTGGCCGAGGCAGTTTCCTGCCCAAAAAGGGCATCGGTGGTGATATCACCATGCTCCAGATCCTCTTCAAGAAACCTGCGCAACTGCTCATCAAGAAGGAAACCGTCCATATCGATACTCTCCAATATACCCGGGGCAACAATCCGCAGTAACCAAAGGAACAGTCTTTGCCCTACGGTTCATCTTCCGCCCCTTATGGGAATCTACTGCAACTTTTTCAACCGGGCCATGGACTCTTCATTCTTGGCCAGCCTGACCTTGAATTCGGTTTCTTTTTCCCGTTCCTTGTCCACAACCGCTTCGGGTGCGTTATTGAGGAACTTTTCATTGCCGAGCTTGCCCTGAACCCGGGCAAGTTCTTTGTTCAGTTTCTGCCGTTTCCGCTCAAGCTTGGCCAGTTCCGCCTCCACATCAATCAATCCGGACAGCGGCACCACCAGTTCCACCTCCTGCACCAGCGCATGACCGGCGTCGTCAGGCACTTCCGCCTCGGCAACAATATCAAGTTTTTCGGCTCGGACCATGGAACATATGGACCCGGAAAAGGCCTCCAGCAATTCCCTTTTTTTCCGATCCGGGACAATGATAACTGCAGAGATTTTGGCTGTCGGATGCAGCTCCGCCTCGGTACGGATGGTTCGCAGGCCCGAAATAACTGCCATCAGCAGTTCCATGGCCGCGTCAGCCTCATCGTCCTGCCAGGCCGGGTTCTCTTTGGGAAAGGATTCCAGCATGATGGTCCTGCGCTCGCCGGGCAGCTGACTCCAGATCTCCTCGGTCACAAAGGGGGTAACCGGATGCTGCAGTTTTAAAATATTCTCCAGTACACAGAGCAGAACGCCGCGGGCATTGGTCCGGGCAGTTTCATCATCACCGTACAGGTCGGCCTTGATCCACTCCACGTACCAGTCGCAGAAGGCATGCCAGGTAAACTGGTACAGGCCGGAGGCAATCTCGTTAAAGTTGTAGCCGTCAAGGGCTGCCCGAACCTCGATGATGGTTCTGTTGGTCCGACTCAGTATCCAGCGGTGCGGCAGGGGCAGACTCGATGGATCGTCGCAGACACCGGTAATCTCCGGATCGGCATCCTTGATATGCATCTGGGCGAAACGGGCCGCATTCCACAATTTATTGATAAAACGCCGATACCCCTCAATCCGCTCTTCGTCCATGCGGATTTCCCGTCCCTGGGCGGCAAAGGCGGTCAGGGTGAAACGGAAGGCGTCGGTCCCGTACTTATCGTTCATGACCAGGGGGTCGATGACATTGCCGGTGGACTTGGACATCTTTTTGCCATGCTTATCCCGGACCAGGGCATGGAGATAGACGTCATGGAAGGGCACCTCATCCATGAAATGCAGGCCCATCATCATCATCCGCGCAACCCAGAAAAAGAGAATATCAAAACTGGTGATCAGGATCGAAGTGGGATAAAAGGTCTGCAGTTCTTTTGTATTTTCCGGCCACCCCAGGGTGGAGAAAGGCCACAGGGCCGAAGAGAACCAGGTGTCAAGGACGTCGGTTTCCTGGCTGAGCTCGGAACTCCCGCAAAAGGGACAGGTTTCCGGTTCTTCGACAACAACCACAAACTTTCCGCACCCCTTACAGGTCCAGGCCGGGATCCGATGTCCCCACCAGATCTGACGGGAAATACACCAGTCACGGATGTTATCCATCCAGGAATAGAAGGTATTGTACCAGGTGTTGGGATAGATATTGATCCGTCCCTCCCGGACCGCGGCAACCGCCTTGTCGGCCAGAGGCCGTACCGAGACAAACCACTGTTTGGAGGTGGTCGGTTCGACCACGGTGCCACAACGGTAACATTTGCCGACCGCATGTTCATAGGGTTCGATCTTGTCCAGAAAGCCCTGTTCTTCCAGGTCGGCAACGATCTGTTTCCGGCAGGCAAAACGGTCAAGACCCTGGTATGCCCCTGCATTTTCATTCATGACCCCGTGGTCATCCATGACTTTAATCCGCGCAAGCTCATGACGCAGGCCGATTTCATAGTCGTCACGATCATGGGCCGGAGTGACCTTGAGGGCACCGGTTCCGAATTCCCGCTGGACATGATGATCCAGAACCACCGGAATAATCCGGTCGGAAAGCGGCAGCCTGATACCGATTTTCTCAAGTCCCCGGTACCGTTCATCCTCAGGGTGGACTGCCACCGCGGTGTCGCCGAGCATGGTTTCCGGCCGGGTAGTGGCCACAATTACCTCGCCCGAGCCATCGGCATAGGGATATTTAAGATGATACAGCTTGCCCTCGGTCGGGTCATGCTCAACTTCGTCATCGGCCAGAGCGGTGTGACAGCGGGGACACCAGTTGACGATATAGTCCCCCTTGTAAATCAAACCCTCGTTGTAGAGCCGGACAAAGACCTCGCGCACAGCTCTGGACAGCCCCTCGTCCATGGTGAACCGTTCCCGGTCCCAGTCACAGGAGGCACCCATCCGTTTGAGCTGGTTAATGATCGTGCCGCCCTTCTCTTCCCGCCACTGCCAGACCCGCTCGATGAATTTTTCCCGTCCCAGATCGTGGCGGGTCAAGTTTTCCGTAGCCAGCTGCCGTTCCACCACATTCTGAGTGGCAATTCCGGCATGATCGGTACCCGGCACCCAGAGGGTATTATCGCCCTTCATCCGGTGGTAGCGGACGAGAATATCCTGCAGGGTGTTATTTAAGGCATGACCGATGTGCAGGACACCGGTGACGTTGGGCGGGGGAATAACGATGGAAAAGGAGTCCTTGCCCTCCTCCATCTTTGCGGCAAAGGTTTTCTGCTCAAGCCAGTACCTGTACCAGCGTTTTTCAACTTCATCGAATTCATAGCCCTTGGGCAGATCATACTTTTTGTTTTCTGTTTGCATTGATATATTCTATATATTGACAGTAATTCTTTTAATTATTCAATTCTTTGGTGCAAAGTAGTCCAAGGTAATTCCAGATCTTGGCCACTGACACCTGACACCTGACACCTGACACCTGACACCTGATTATAACACCGTCCACGGCTTAGGCATAAAGATTTTGGTATACAGATCCAAGGCATAGCGATCGGTCATGCCGGCAATAAAGTCGCAGACCTGCCGATGGCGCTTCTTTTTTTCTTCAGCGCAGGTCACCTCCGCCCGCAGAGGACAGTGTCTCTCTTTTTGGGGAAATTCATGGGTAAAAAAGAACGAATACAGATCACGTATAATACGCTGGGCCTTTTCAAACTCGTTATGAACCTGCCAGTTCCGATAAACATTCTCATAGAGGAAGCTGCGCAACTCGGTGATGGTCGAATTCATCAACTCACTCATGTGCAGGCTCCCGTCATTCTTTTCGTTGGTTGAAGAGACCAGGTCTCTCACCATCGCATCAATACGGCGGGAGGGGCTGTCACCCACGACCTGGCGCAGATGAAGAGGCAGGTCGGTTTCTTTGAGCATCCCGGCCCGCAGGGCATCATCCATATCGTGGTTGACATAGGCCATAATATCAGCCACCCGCACAATCTGCCCTTCCAGCGTTGCCGGCAGGACGGCAGTATCCCGGGGCAGGATTTCACTGTACCCCTTGGAATGTTTCAGGATCCCGTTTCGCACCTCCCAGGTCAGATTGAGGCCGCGACCATGATCTTCAAGAAAATCCACCACCCGCAGACTCTGTCGATAATGCTTGAAGCCACGGGGATGAAGAATATTTAAACTGTACTCCCCGGCATGACCAAAAGGAGTGTGACCGAGATCATGGCCCAAGGCAATGGCCTCGGTCAGATATTCATTGAGCCGCAGGCAGACCGACATGGTCCGGGCAATCTGGGACACTTCAAGGACATGGGTCAGACGGGTCCGGTAATGATCCCCGGCCGGGGCCAGAAAAACCTGGGTTTTATGCTTGAGCCGGCGAAAGGTCTTGGAATGAATAATCCGATCACGGTCCCGCTGAAAATCGGTCCGCAGATCACAGATGTCCGCTTCCTCATGTAGGCGCCCCCGCGAACTTACGCTCAGACAGGCATGGGGGGAAAGAATAACCTTTTCCTGTTCCTCAAGCTGTTGGCGAATTGTTAAACCCATTTTTCCTTTCCGGCCGGTTGTACAACATAGCTTCCCCGCATGCCTGGAGCACATTCGGCTCCCAGGCACAACAAAGCAAAGTCTTCCGTTCTCCGTCTACGTTTAAACCTCTGCATAACCAGTTCTTCATAGCAGGACAACAGCGGCGAAACAAGAACTTTCTTATCCCAGGCAATCAGCCAGCACCAGGGCAAGGTGCCGGACCAGGATCGGCAGGTCGTTTTCCGCGACCCCCTGCTGCCACTGCATCAGACAGCCCGAACAGGTCGTGGTCACCAGATCCGGTGAGCGGACAAGGGCGCCATCGGCACAGCGTTGAAATATTTTTCGGGAAAGCTCCGGGTAGCCGAGATGGAAAAGCCCGCCCTGGCCGCAGCATTGCGGACCATCTGCGGACTCGAGCCGTTCCAGGTTATCGATTCGATCAATCAAATTGCGCGGTGCTTCCCGGCCGGCCCTGCTGAAACGAAGGTGACAGGGGTCATGATAAAAAATTTTTATCTTTTGACTCCCCGGAAAGATCAGGGCATGGTGCAGATGGTTTAAAAAAAATGAAGAAAACTCAACCACCCTGTTGCTGAACGCCCTGGCAAGCTGCTGTCTGTCCGGATCATCGGCAAAAAGATCGGGATAGGCGGCGAGATGGCTGGAGCAGGAGCCGCAGGAGGTCAGAATCGGACCATGACTGCCTGCAAAGGTTTCTATATTCCGCCAGGCCAGGCGCCGGGCTTCTTCAACCTTACCGGCGGCCGACGCTGCCAATCCGCAACAGCACTGGGCATCAGGGGTTGAAAGATCCTGCCCACCGGCACCGGCAAGATCAAGAACTGCCCGGCCAACCGAGGGCTGCAGATGGCGGGCCAGACAGCCGCTGAAGTAGCTTATTCCGCTGCCGTTAACAGAGCCTGAGAAGAGATCTTCATCCATCGGCAGTGGAGAGGGTGCCTCCAGCAGACCCAGCTTGATACGCAAACCGGAATGGGCAGGCAAGGCTTTGATACGCCGGAGACTGATCCCGGCCCGAACCAGTCCCTGCAACAGTGCGGATGAGCCCAACGCCTTTCTGGCCAGCACCTTCTGCAGACCATGACGACCGTAAAACAGGGAAAAACCGCTGCGGGCCCGGGTCACCAGTCCGGTTATCGGCAGATTGCGGGGACAGACCTGTTCACAGGCCCTGCAGAGCAGGCAGCGGGAGAATATATCCTGAAAATGAGCTGACGGCTGTTGGGCCAGAGGCAGAGAGAGCAGGTGCATTTTGCCCCTGGCAATGAGCGCTTCCCGGGGCTCGACCCGATAGACCGGACAGACCACGCTGCAGGCCCCGCATTTCGCACAGTTCAGTTCGGGATGCTGCTCTTGCTTCTTCATGATCGCCTGACGATTATTCGGCGTAAGCAGCTCAAACGGTGTGACAGCTTAGATGGTTCAAACAGTTTAAACTGCTTAAACGGCTTAAACAGTTTAAACAGCTTAAACAGCTTAAACGGCTTAAACGGCTTAAACAGTTTAAACAGCTTAAACGGTTCAAACGGCTTAAACGGCTTAAACAGCTTAAACAGCTTAAACGGTTCAAACGGCTTAAACTGCTTGAACGGTTTGAACGGCTTGAACGGTTCAACCAGCTTAAGCCATTCCCCCTCACGGCTGCCAGAGCAGGTAGGCCTTGATAAAAGGGTCCAGCCTGCCGTCAAGGACTGCATCCACGTTGCCCTCTTCCTGATTGGTCCGGTGATCCTTGATC
>DRKH01000457.1 GCA_011051825.1 Desulfobulbus sp. | reverse complement strand
TAAATGGCTGCCCGGGCTTTGTCATCCGGGAGGATAATGGTCTTCTGTTCTGCTCCGAGAAAACGGGACCAGGTCGGGGTGATTTCCTTTTCCGTCAGGGCACGAAAAACAGCATAGTCCGGATCCATGATGATCTCGGTCGGCAGTGTTTTTGTCCGAATGTTGAACTCCTGGTCGGGTTGGTTCACTGAAAACACCTTTTGTGTTTCCCCCTCCAGGGTTTTAACCACAATCGGTACCTGGAGAGCATAAGGTTGTTTGTTTTCCTGTACCAGGTGGAATTTGATCACCGACTGTCCGTCTTCCTGGTCCACCGTGACATTTTGGATGTTCAGCTTCGGGATATCCGTTCGTGTCAGCCACTGGTTGAAAAACGGCTGCAGGTCTTTACCCGCTGCCTTGGAAAAGGCCTCTTCGAGATCCTGCCAGGAGGCCCGTTGATTTTTTTTACGCATATACAGCTCCCTGAGACCCCGGAAAAAGGCGGCATCACCAATGTTCCTGTTCAGCATATGAAAGACCATGCTGCCCTTGTCATAGCCGATGGCCCGAATTGCCTTTGCCATTGGTTGATTGTCGCCGGCACCGGAAAAGGCGGACAGGGGCATGGTATTGTCCGAATGGACATAGGCCTCGTACTGGAGAAGCTGATGTTTCCTGTATTGGGTTGCCCTGTTCAAATCCCCGGCAAAACTCTGGTCGGCCAGATAGCTGGTCAGCCCCTCGCACCAGTTGCCGCTGTTGTCTGCAATGCCTATACTGTTGCCGAACCAGGAATGGAGGACTTCGTGACCCAGCGACGTATCCTTTATAAAGGGCAGTCGGATTACGGCCTGGCCGAGCAGGGTGAAGCCGGGCATGCCGTAGCCGGTGGGCAGACGGTTTTCGACGATGGAGTAACGGCCGTATGGAAAAGGCCCGATCAGGGCTTCGAACCGTTTGATATAGCCGGCGGTTTTCCGGAGATAGTCGGCTGCCAGATGAGAGTCCTCTGCAAAAAAATAGCTGTAAATGGTTATATTTTTATAGTTCCGTGACTGCACGCTATAGGGACCGGCTGCAAAGTGGAGCCCTTTTAAGGGATAGGGAGAGGTGGCCTTGAATCGACGATGTCCGTCCCGACTGGTTGTTGAGATATGTTCTCCCTCGCTGATCCCTGTAAAAGTCGGAGGCAGGGTCGCGCTGAGAGTATAGAGCATGTCCTGTTCCGGCATCGGATGCCAGAACCCGGTCAGGGTGATGCCCTTTTTTGATATCAGGTTCCCGCTTGTAAACGGGTTGTCAACTCTCATGGTCCAGGAAAGAAACAGGGTCCGGCTGTGCGGACCCGGATTAAGCCGGATGATATTTTCAGGATTGGCCTTGATCCGGAGCGGGGTCTGGTTCTGCTGTTCAAGGATGGCGCCGGTAATGGTCAGGGGGCCGCAATGGAGCGCAAGTGGTATGTTTTCCGGCAGGTCGATGCGCGAAGTGCCGGACAGCATTGATTTCTCAAGGTCAAAGCTGAGCGCAATGGTATGGCGGGGCAGGGCGTCCGCTGCATCGGCAGCCCGGACCAGGCCCGGAAGTGCTGTAATTATCGGGCAGAGAAGGGCGGTTGAGGTCAGGATTAAAACCAATGAAAAAAAGGAATTCTTCATGTTCGGCAGTCAGTTATAAGATGGAGGAAGACAAAAAAGTAACATGTTCTTTTTATAGCAGAATTACAATAATCATTTTACTGGAAAAGGGAAGGCGCTACTCGCCTGCCTTCGTGTGCTTTTACTTGCCAAAATTCGGTTTTTGTTGTAGTTCTGGACCATTTTTTACTCAATTTACAACTCTCACGGTACGTGTTCAGGGGCACCGCACGCAGTCTCGCAGGCTCGCTTACCCGGAGTCTCGCAGGCTCGCTTACCTGTTCGCACGGTCGCGACTGCCCGCATAGAGGGGCCATCGGAGTCTCGTTGCTCGCTTTCCTGCGGTCAGTTACGCCTGCACGAATCTACGGCACCCGTGAACACTTACAGGTTTAAGATAGATGAAAACACAGAGGTACAAATCCTGTGACCAGTTACCACTCACGATCTCCCGCAGCGAGGAAGTATCATGGAACAATATCGTATAAAAACAATTAATGCCATAGCAGCAGAAGGGCTCAATCAGTTCACCGATCAGTACCGGGTGGATGAGCATGAGAACAATCCGCACGGCATCGTGGTTCGTTCCTCGCCGGTCGATCTGAAGGCCTATCCTGAACTGCTGGCCATTGCCCGGGCAGGAGCCGGAGTGAATAATATTCCGGTTGACAAGGCGTCCGAAAAGGGAATCTGTGTCTTTAATACTCCGGGCGCAAACGCCAATGCCGTTGTAGAGCTGGTTTACACCATGCTTGGTATCTGGCTCCGCAACGTGCACCAGTCCATTGCATTCTGCCGGGAACTGACCGGCCTTGACGATGAAACCATCAACCGGGAGGTTGAGGCGAGAAAGAAGAATTTCAAGGGTGTTGAGATGGCCGGTAAGACCCTGGCTGTGGTAGGTCTGGGCAAGATCGGGGTCCGGGTGGCCAATGCCGGAGTTCATCATAACATGAAAGTGGTCGGATTTGATCCCTTTCCGGTAATGGATAATATCCATGAGCTTTCACCGGATGTTGAGCTGGTTCGTTCACGCAAGGAGGCCCTGGCCAAGGCCGACTATGTGACCGTGCATGTCCCGCTCAATAAAAAGACCACCGGTCTGGTGTCAACGGAATTCGTTGAGGCCATGCAGGATGGCGCATTGCTTTTTAATTATGCCCGAGGCCCGGTGGTGGATGAGGATGCCGTGCTTCAAGCTCTTGGTTCGGGAAAGCTTCAGGGGCACATAACCGATTTTCCGTCGGCAAGAATGATTGGTCATGAAAAGATTCTGATCTCGCCGCACCTTGGTGCCTCCACATCCGAGTCGGAAGATAACTGTGCCTGTATGGCTGTCAATGAACTGAAATCCTACCTGGAGTATGGAAATGTTACGCATAGCGTGAACTTTCCCAATGTGGAAAATATTCCCACGGTCTGGGTCCATTCACGGCTGATTATGATTAATCACGATAAACCCGGCATGATCGGCCTGGTGACCAATATCCTGGGCAGGCATCATATCAATATCATGAGTTATACCAATGAAAGCAACGGCAGTATCGGCTATAACATCATAGATTGCGAGGGACCGGTTTCCAGGGAAGTGCAACAGGAAATAGAACAAAACGACGGGGTGATCAGAACCAGGGTTATCCAATTTAAATAAGGACTAATTAGAGGTTGGGGCCAGGGATTGGGGGCGAGTTTGTTATCGCTGTCCCCTGATCCCTGATTCCTGAGCTCTGTAGTAATCAGGAGAGAATATATGGGCAGGACAGTTGCTGAAAAGATATTGGCGGCACATCTGGTGGAAGGTGAGCTGAAAAAAGGAGAAGAGATCGGGCTGCGTATCGATCAGACTCTGACCCAGGATGCCACCGGAACCATGGCGTATCTTGAGTTCGAGGCCATTGGTATTCCGCGGGTCAAGACCGAATTGTCGGTCAGTTATGTTGATCATAATCTGGTGCAGTCGGATTTCAAAAATGCCGACGATCATATTTTTCTCCAGGGGGTGGCCCGAAAGTTCGGCCTCTATTTTTCACCGCCGGGTAATGGTATCTGTCATCAGGTGCATCTTGAACGGTTCGGGGCGCCGGGCAAAACCCTGCTCGGCTCCGACTCCCACACGCCTACCGGCGGCGGCCTGGGGATGCTGGCCATGGGGGCGGGCGGGCTTGACGTGGCCATGGCCATGGCGGGAAAACCCTTTTATCTTATTATGCCCAAGATTTACGGTATCAAATTGACCGGAAAGCTGCAGCCGTGGGTCGCGGCCCGAGACGTGCTGCTGGAGGTACTGCGACAGCTGACGGTCAAGGGCGGAGTCGGCTATATAATGGAATACTTTGGTCCGGGCCTGGAAAACTTAAGTGTAACCGACCGGGCAACGATCACCAACTTCGGGGCCGAGCTTGGCGCAACCACCTCTGTTTTTCCCTCCGATGCCAACACCAGGGAATTTCTCGCCGCCCAGGGGCGGGAAGGCCAGTGGCAGGAACTGGTCGCCGATGACGATGCCGTCTATGACCAGGTGCTGGAAATTGATATGTCGACCCTGGAGCCGATGATTGCCTGTCCGTCTTCACCGGATAATGTGGTTAAGGTCAGTGAGGTGGCTGGTCGGCCCGTGGCCCAGGTTCTGGTCGGATCCTGTACCAACTCCTCGCTGCGTGATCTGACCGCCGTGGCCACGATTTTAGACGGGCGCGAGGTCAGTAAAGACGTGAGCTTTGAGGTCAATCCGGGCAGCCGCCAGGCCCTGGAAAATCTGACTGCCGAGGGCAACCTGCTGCCGCTGCTCAAGGCCGGGGCCCGGGTGCATCAGTCCGGCTGTCTGGGTTGTATCGGTATGGGCCAGGCGCCGCCGACTTCCATGATTTCCCTGAGAACCTTTTCCCGGAATTTTCCCGGCCGCAGTGGTAACCAGGGAGATAAGGTCTATCTCTGCAGCCCGGAGGTGGCGGTGGCCTCGGCGATCAAGGGCAGCATTACCGATCCCAGGGAACTGGGTGACTATCCCGCCTTTACTCTGCCGGAGAAGTATCTGCCCGGCGACGAACGGATTGAAGAGCCATGGCCGGAAGGGGCCGAGGTGGAGATCGTTCGTGGTCCCAACATCGCTCCCTTTCCGGATTTTGCACCTATGCCCGAGACCTGGACAGGCAAGGTAATGCTCAAGGTCGGGGATAACATCACCACCGATCATATCATGCCGGCGGGTGCCAAAATCCTGCCCCTGCGCAGTAATATTCCGGCGATTTCAGAGTATGTATTCAACTCTATTTCCGAATGCTTTGCCTGTGACATGAAGGAAGCAACCTCGGCAGGGCATTTCGGTGCCGTTGTCGGCGGCGATAACTACGGACAGGGATCAAGCCGGGAGCATGCGGCCCTTGCCCCCCGTTATCTCGGAGTACAGGTCAAGCTGGTCAAAAGCTTTGCCCGGATTCACAAGGCCAATCTCATTAACTTCGGGATCCTGCCGCTTACCTTTGCTGACCCGGACGATTTCGACCGGGTTGAGCAGGGGGCCGATCTTGTTATCTCCGATATCAGGGCAGCACTGCTTGACGGCCGCGACCGGGTAACGGTGGAGGTCAATGGAACCCCGATTGAGGCGGTTCTTGAACTCTCCACTCGCCATCGGGAAATCCTTGCTGCCGGCGGCCTGCTTAACTGGGCTCGAGGTGTGTGAAAATCAAGCGAATTACGGTAAGTAATTGATACTGTTTCTTGAAATTTATACACTGTTGTAACCTTGTGTTTTTACATTTATATTGAGAGACCTATGAGGGGAGAACTGCTTTTAAGGGTAAAAAAACTTGAACTTTTTTCCGGCGGCCCCAACGGGGGAATTTTTGAAATATTGCTGTAACGGTCTGTAATTAGGTCGCTATTTTTTTATTTTAATTATTTTCCGAGTTGGCATGAAACCTGCTATAAATAGAGTATTCTTCATCTCTTCTCTCCTTTTTTACCGGCTCGACCGTTGTGGTTGAGCCGGTTTTTTTATACTCGGATTATGCCTTCGTACTCGTATTATGCCTTCGGCAGAGTCCTGCAGTTTTTTAAGGGTTCGCTCAACGTAACTATTCAGGTAGGGGCAGAGAACTAGCCCTACCACCACCTGTAACTGTTCAGGAGTGCTCCATATCTGTGCAGTCAGGCCTGTGAACTATAGTGATTCCTATGTGAATCAGGCCTGACCGTGCAGAGGTGGGGTGCTCCTGAACAGTTACCGCTCAACAATAACTTCGTAGAGGTGAGGTGTAATGTGGACATTTAGAGAAGTGATCTGATTGCATGCAACCGCAGGCGTAGCAGGGCTACGCCTACGGATTGCATAATTGAAGATCGCTTTTCTAAATGTTCAAAGTGCGCCTC
>DRKH01000456.1 GCA_011051825.1 Desulfobulbus sp. | reverse complement strand
ACGTCCTCTTGTCGGACTGAAGTCCGACCCACGGTTTTTCCAGTACCCGGCAGTTTTCTTTTACCCGGTACCAAGCAACGGTTGCACGGCTCGTCGAATATCGGCCTGGACCTGATCAACAGTCCCGGCTGCATCTATGCGGGTGATACAGCTGTCGGAAAAACCGGCAAAGAGATCAGCCACTTTTTTCAGCTGTTCGAGTTGTTCAAAATCATTACACGTTTCCCCGCGCGACTGTTCAATACGCTGGACGCTCACCTCCGGGTCCATGGTCAGCAGCAGAACCATATCCGGCATCGGGGCAAAGCTGTTGGCGGAAAAAATTGCATCGGGATTGCAGCCTGCAGCCCCCTGGTAGGCGGCAGTGGAGAAATAATAGCGGTCGGTCAGGACCGCCTTTCCCGAGGCCAGGGCCGGGGCAATGACCTCGGCCACATGCTGTTTCCTGTCCTGGATAAAAAGGTCAAGCTCCTCATCGGGAGTACAGCTTCCCCGGTCCACATACAACTCCCGTATCCTGCGGCCAAAAGGGCCATCGGTCGGTTCTCTGGTTTCGACAACGTCCAGCCCCCGGCTGCGCAGATAATCGGCAAGCAGCTCCAGCTGGGTGGTTTTTCCGGTTCCGTCAACTCCTTCAAAGGCAATAAAAAGGCCCCTGTTCACGATATGCTCCTTTTGGTTCTGTTGGCAATAATTGCAAAGGCCATATTGATAGCAGACTCCAGGCTGGTGGATTCGGCAAGGCCGCGACCGGCAATATCATAGGCCGTGCCATGATCGACCGAGGTTCGGACAATGGGCAGCCCCAGGGTCACATTGACTCCGTCCTGAAAATGGACCAGCTTAAAGGGAATGAGCCCCTGGTCATGGTACATGGCGACAACCCCGTCAAAATCACCGCTGACGGCCCGGTGATAGACCGTATCCGGGGGCCAGGGTCCGCTGACTTTCGCAGCCCCGGAATATCCGGCAATGGCAGGGGAAATAAATGTTTTCTCCTCGCTGCCGAACATGCCGTTCTCCCCGCTGTGGGGATTGAGCCCGGCAACTGCGATCCGGGGTGCGGCCAGGCCGAAATCATCCTCCAGGGCAGCGGCAGTCATCTCGATACAGTCCAGAATCTCATCCCTGCTCAGCAGTCCGCTGACCCGGGCAAGGGGTTCATGAATCGTCACCAGCACAACTTTCAACCGATCTCCGGCCATCATCATTCGAAATCTTTTTTTTATGCCGGTCAGCGCGGCCAGCATTTCGGTATGGCCGGGATAGGGTGATCCGATCTGTTTGAGACTGATCTTGCTGATCGGGCAGGTACACATGCCGGCAAGGTGCCCCTGACCGATCAGGGCAACCGCCTCCTCAATACAGGTAACCATGGCCCGGGAAGTTTTGAGGGTCGGCTGTCCCCACTGCAGGTCTTGAGGCGACAGATCGGATATGGAATAAACCGGCAGGGTTCCGGGCTGGACATGTTCGCCAGGTAACCAGGGGATGATGGTATTTGCATATCCCAGCTCAGCGGCAACGTGCTCAAGGACCCCGAGGTCACCGATCACCACTACCGGGGAATGCTCTGTACGATTAAAAAAATATTTGAGGATGATTTCCGGGCCGATGCCGACCGGACAGCCCATGGTCACCCCAAGCGGAAGCTCCGGCAGATTGTTTTTCATCATCTCGCTCTATTCAATATATTCAAAGGCATTGACGATCACATCAACGGTGGGCGGCCGATCCCCGTGCAGAAGAACAGAAACCACATCAAACCTGCAGGGAACATCAAGCGCATCGTTACGACTGAGATAATCGTTTGCGATCCTGGAAAGCTGTTGCTGTTTTTTTTCGGTAACCGAGTCGAGGGGTGAACCAAACCGGGCGGAACTTCTTGTTTTTACCTCGATAAAGACCAGCCACCCGTCCTGGCGGGCAATAATATCGACCTCGCCGAACCGCTGCCGGTAATTTCGTGTAACAATGGTATAGTTATGGGACGACAGCCAGTCGGCGGCAATATCCTCACCCTGCCTGCCGATGGCCGTGGTTGTCTTCTTATTTTTGAACTTCTTTTTTTTAAATTTCTTTTTTTTAAACTTCTTTTTTTTAAATGAAAACACGACACCCTTTATTGACTACCGTTTCCGGTAGGCCACAAGTTCTGCTGAGACGCGACCGGGGGATCGTCTTTTTGACCGGGTAAGAATTCCCGCACCCCTTTAAAGGTCCGGCGATGGAGCTCGCAGGGACCGTGTTCGGCTATGGAAAGGCGATGCTCTTTGGTCGGATACCCTTGATTTTTCAGAAAGTTATATTGAGGAAAGGTTTCATGGGCCTGGGCCATTATCCGGTCCCGGGTAACCTTGGCAATAATGGAGGCGGCTGCCACCGAGGCGGACTTGGATTCACCCTTAATCAGGGTCTGTTGTGAAAGCGGCAGCGGAACCGGAAAGGTGCCATCGACCAGGAGAAAGTCGGGCAGACCGTCGGCCAGACAATCTTCAATGGCACGCCGCATGGCCAGCAGAGATGCCTGCAGGATGTTGACCTGCTCGATCTCACGGGCCGAGACAATACCGACCCCGATATGGGCTTTGGAGTCCTGGAGGATGGTAAAAAGATGCTCCCGCTGCCGGGGAGTAAGTTTCTTGGAATCCTTATAACAACTGGAATCGCCGTTCACGGGAAGCACGACACAACCGGCAACCACCGGCCCGGCCAGTGGCCCGCGCCCGGCCTCATCAACTCCGGCGATCCTGGCAAAGCCCTGAGCGGAAAGGCTCCGTTCAAGAAAGAAGGTATCAACCCCGAAATCGGGGTGGTCCATAAATGAAAAAGAGGTACACTGATCTCTGCTCATCGGGCGAAATCCATGTACCTCTCCAGCACTGGCAAAAACTGAAAAATCCTAGTTAACGCCACGCTCGCGGATACGAGCTGCTTTGCCTCGACGTTCACGGAGATAAAAGAGGCGGGAACGTCGAACCCGACCCAGGGTCACGACTTCAATTTTCTCGATCCGCGGTGAATGGAGGGCAAAAGTCTTTTCAACCCCGACACCGTGCGATATCTTACGAACGGTAAAGGTTGCATTCATGTTGCCGCGTTTTCTTTTGAGAACAACGCCCTGAAACAACTGGACCCGCTCCTTGTTCCCTTCAATAATACGAATATGGACCTTGACGGTATCACCGGGTCGAAAATCCGGCAGGTCAAAGCGCATCTGTTCCTGGTCAATCTTGTCTAAAATATTCATGCTTATCTCTTTTTATGTTAATTGATCTTTAGAGGTTCTTTTTTCGTTACTATCTTTTTTCGTTACTATTCAGGAGTACTCCTCTTCGCCATTAAAGCCTGCTTACGAAGTACTCGTCTCAAATGTCTTGCCCGGGACAAAACAATTTTTTTTATTATTTTATTTTTTATTTTTTGTAACTATTCAGGTAGCAGCAAAATATGCATAACCTGAGCCTGTAACTGTTCAGGTAGGGGCAGAGAACTAGCCCAACCACCACCTGTAACTGTTTAGGAGTGCTCCATATCTGTGCAGTCAGGCCTGTGAACTATAGTGATTCCTATGTGAATCAGGCCTGACCGTGCAGAGAGGTAGATAAGCGCAGACTT
>DRKH01000455.1 GCA_011051825.1 Desulfobulbus sp. | reverse complement strand
CAGGGGTTTGAACATATATTTTTTAATCCCCAGGGCCAGGGCCTTTTCCTCGGGGAAGGTATCGCTGTATCCGGTGCACATGATAATGGGCAGGGACGGCTGAATCTCCAGTACCGCCTTTGCCAGATCCGCACCGGTGAGGCCCGGCATGGTCTGATCGGTGATGAGGAGATCAAAACGACCGGGCTGGTCATGAAATATTTCAAGGGCCTGTCGGCTGTCTGTAACCGCTGTCACCAGACATCCCCACCCGGTCAAACGCTGTTCATGGATATCTGCCAGGTGTGGCTCATCATCGACCACCAGCACGCGAACACCATCCACCCGACCGACCGATTCCCGGTCTGCAGCCGGATGTGGTTCCGCCTCGTTGGCCTCATCAATCACCGGCAGGTACACCGTAAAGGTACTTCCCCTGTTAACATGACTTTCCACCTCCAGGAATCCATTGCACTCCTGGACGATACCATGCACAACAGAAAGCCCCAGTCCGGTCCCCTTGCCCTTGCCCTTGGTGGTAAAATACGGATCAAAAATATGATCCAGGACTTCTCCGTCCATCCCGCAGCCGCTATCGCTGACGGCAAGAACCACAAATCGCCCTTCGGGAACTTTCCGTCCCTGGTGCAAAAGCGACGACTCGTAAAGCTCCCGCGCGTACAGATCCACCCGTAGAAGCCCTTTTCCGTCTACCATAGCCTGCCGGGCATTTGTGCAGAGGTTGACGACAATCTGATGCAACTGGGTTGGATTGACCAGTATTGTCCCGCAATCCGGATCAATACTCTTCTCGATGACAATGCTGGTCGGCATGGTTGCACGGATCATCTTCAGGGCTTCTCTGACAACTAAATACGGGCAGATTGGACGCTTCAGCGTTCCGGACTTGTGGCTGAAGGTAAGTATCTGTTTGACAAGATCCGTTGCCCGGTGCGTGGCCTCGACAAGCACCCGGACATCCCTGCCGGCCTGACTTTCCGGCGGGACCTCCAGTTGAATAAATTCTGCATAGCCGATAATTGCGGAGAGAATATTATTAAAATCATGGGCAATACCACCGGCAAGCGTACCAATGGCCTCCAGCTTGCGGGCCTGAAACAGTTCAGCCTCCAGCTGTTTCTGCTGAGTTATGTCCTTGGCAACATGGACGATAAACTCCAGCTGCCCCTGGTCATCAAAGACCGGTGCAGCCGAAACCAGAAAGATTTTTTCCAGTTTCTCATGTCGCATCTCCCGGCTAAAGGGCTCAAAGGTTTCCTGCGTCTCTAAAAGCGGACAACCCGGACAGGGCTCTTCAGAACCATGAAAAAGTTCATAACAGTATCGGCCGAGAATATCCTGTCGAGCAACACCAAGGCGGTCACATACGGACTGATTGACCTTCACCAGACGGAAGTTCACATCCTGCAGCGTGACGATATCGGCAAAGGAATTAAAGGTTCGATCCCACTGCTCCTCACTCCTGCGAATGGAGTTTTCCGCCCTCACCCGATCCGTAATATCATGAATAATGGAGTAGAGGAGTTCTTTGCCATGGCGTTTGATCGGACCGGTATATACCTCTACATCTCTAATCTCTCCTGTTGCCAGCCGGTGCTGAAAATAAAAATGCCGGCGCCGTTTTGCCCAGGCTGTTTTCAAGTCCTCTTGGACCTGATCATCAGGCATCATGTTGATGTCGGTAATTTTTTTTGCGGTAATCTCCTCCTTGCAATAGCCGTAGAAAACACAGGCTGCAGGATTGGCATCAACAATGCGGCCCGTCACCGGATCGAGGATAAGCATTGTAGAGCGATTACTCTGAAACAGACTGCGGTAGAGCTCTTCGCTTTCCTGAAGCTCTTTTTTCTGTTTCTGTATACGCAGAGTATTGAGGCCCATCAAGGCAATCTGACCGGCAATCCTGGAGAGAAAATCAAGAACAGCTTTATGCCTGTCGGGAGAGAACACGGGAACCTCGGATAAAGCCTCCAGATACTCGTTTTCATCAAATCCGTATTGCCGGGCCTGGATCCGGAAACGCGCGGTCATCTCATCATCAATCGGCGCATGCAGCATCTGTCCGGTGAAAACGTTTGCCAGATGCCGCCCCTCGATAATTATCGGGCAGCAGGAATCGACCAGACCAAGCGGACACTCATAGATAACATAAGGCTTTCCCGCCCCTATTTCTTCCCATATATGTATATCACTCTGTATACACAACTTTTCTGTTTCCGGATTTTTCCGATGAAAATTCAGGCAGATCCGCTGCCAGCCCGCTCCGGTTAAGAAGTTGCCCTCTGTGTCGATTATGGCCGAAGGAATATGGGCGGCCAGGTAGAGGTTGTCAAGTATTCCGCCAAGAGTGGGAATATCAACAAGGTCTGTCAGGCTGTATCGAGATGTGTCCATTAGCTGGTTTAGATCGGCACGTCAGGGGAAAAAGCCACCATGATTGAAAGAGAATACACCTTCTGCAATCAGGTAACCCGGAAGACTTCCTCCAGAGTGGTCAGGCCCTCCAGCACCTTGTCGAGGCCGTCCTGGCGCAGGGTATGCATATCCGCATCCTGGGCCAGGGCGTATTTCTTGATCTGACCCGAATCCGAGGTCGTCAGAATCATACTTTTCAGCTCGTCACTTAAAATCATCAACTCATAGAGTCCCAGACGCCCTTTATAGCCGGTTCCCAGACATTCAGGACAGCCCTGGCCGCGATACAGCAGGTGATCACCGAATTTATCCAGCGACAGGCCGACTCTAGCGAGATATTCCCTGTCAGGTTGATACGATTCACGGCAGTGCGGACAGATCTTGCGTACCAGTCGCTGGGCCAGAATGGCATTGACGGAAGAGGAAACCAGAAACGGCTCCACTCCCATATCAATCAAACGGGTAACGGCACTGGCAGAATCGTTGGTGTGGAGGGTGGAAAACACAAGATGCCCGGTCAGGGCGGACTGAATCGCAATCTCGGCGGTTTCCATATCACGGATCTCGCCGACCAGGATGATATCCGGATCCTGACGGACAATGGTTCGCAGACCGTTTGCAAAGGTCAGCCCGATCTTGGTGTTCACCTGCATCTGGCTGATACCATTGATCTGGTATTCAATGGGATCCTCAACGGTTATGATATTTACCCCGGGCTGATTAAGAATTGTAAGGGCCGAATAGAGGGTGGTGGTTTTACCGCTGCCGGTTGGTCCGGTCACCAGGATAATCCCGTACGGAGCCTTGATCAGTTGCTCAAACCGGCCAAGATCTCTTTTTCCCATGCCCAGCGTATCCAGAGAGAGGAGGACACTCGACTTGTCAAGCAGGCGCATGACCACCCGTTCGCCAAAGGCTGTCGGCAGGGTTGACACCCGGAGATCAATATTCTTATCGGCTATGCGGATCTCGATCCGGCCATCCTGGGGCAACCGTTTTTCGGCAATATCCATTTTTGCCATGATCTTGATCCTGGAAATCAACTTGGACTGGACATGCTTGGGCGGGGAGTACATGTCATAGAGGATACCATCCACTCTTTTTCGGATTTTGACCCGGTCTTTGTAGGATTCAATATGAATATCACTGGCATTATCGCGAACGGCCTGGGAAAGGACCAGGTTCACCAGCTTGATCACCGGCGCATCACTGGTATCGTCGAGCAGGTCGGCGGTCTCTTCGATCTCCGAGAGGATGCTTTCCGGATCCTCCTCGTCAATATCCTGCATGACCTGATCGGCGGCATCGCGATTGCCCATATCATAGGCGGTATTGATTGCCAGATAGATCTCTTCCTGCGGGGCCAGCACTGTTTTCATTCCATCCCACTGCAGCACCCGCAGAAGGTCGTCAACCTGCTGAAAATAAAAGGGTTCAGCCAAAGCGACATAACACTCCTCCGATGTGGCCACCGGCATCATCATAAATTTCTTCAAAAAGCCAATGGGAACCCGATCGATAAAAAAAGGGTCGGGTTCAGCGGGCAGGGTTGTGAGCAGGTCCAGGCCTGACTGGATGGAACGGGCCTGAAGCAGGTCGTCCTCGGAGATCTTCTTCTGCTGGACCAGCAGCTCACCTATTCGGCGACCATTTTCAAGCTGATCGTGCAGGGCCTTGCCGACACTTTCCGGTTCCACACCGAACTGTTCGACCAGAATTTCTCCGAGTTGTTTCATTGGGAGGTCTTTTGTTTCGATTGTGATTTATTCAGCTGTTCCAGATTCTCCCGGGCCACCTGCCTGAGCGACTCATCAACTCCGGCTGTCCCGGATTCCGAATCAACCGCCTCCAGCTGCAGGACCTTTTGATACAGTTTCCGGGCACCCTCCCTGTCTCCCTGGCGTTCGCAGACCACTCCCAGGTTGATCAAGGCGTATGGGTTTTCAGGATTAATCTTCAGGGCCTGGGTAAAATATTGCCGGGCCTGGTCGTATTCTTTTTTCTCAAGTTTGGCAAAACCGATATCAGCCAGGGCAGTGGCATGTTCGGGCTTGGTGTTGCCGTGAAAAAAATGATCGGTAATCTCGCTTGAGCCGGGCTGCACATATTCCATGGTGTCACGCTTCTGATAATAAAGCTCGGCAATTTCCGCCTGATTCTCAACAATGTGCGGAGTGATAAAGATAAACAGATTGGTTTTCTGCTGACTGTGGGCCCGGGATTTGAACAGCCAGCCAAGAAGAGGGATATCCCCGAGTACCGGCACCTTGTATTCTCCTGAGGAGGTATCCTGACCGATAATCCCTCCGATAACCACGGTTTCCTCGTTATGCACGACCACGGTCGTATCGGCGCTCCGTTTAAAAGTTGTCGGCGTGGCAACATCTCCGGCACTCTTCAATTTAATGACCTCCACCCCTATTTCCAGACGAACCAGATCAGCCTGATTGATCTGGGGGGTAATTTCCAGCGTGGTGGCAACATCCTTATACTCGTAACTTGTATAATCGGTATTGGAAGCATTGGTGTTCTTGCTGGTGATATAGGGAATATTTTCACCGACCTTGATCATGGCTTTTTTATTATCCGTGGTCAGAATCTGCGGAGTTGCGATAATATTGATATCCGAATCATCCTTAAAGGCATTGAGAACCGCGCCGATGCTCGGAAAGAGGACATTGCCGATTTTAATGCCCTCTTTGACCACCCCGAAACTGAAACCGGCCGGCAATGCCGGTGGTTCCTTATCAAGACTCTCAAATATGCCGAAGCCGCCGCCGCCCTTAGCCCCGAAACTGGTTGCGACCTTACCGGTACCGTCTTTGAACAGACCACCTGCTCCCCACTGTACGCCGACGGAAAAATCACTGCTGACACTCACCTCCATGATCAATGCCTCCAGGTAGACCATCCGCCTGGGGATATCGAGCTTTTTAATAACGTCTTCCAGGACGAGATATTCCTCACGGGGGGCGGTAATGATGAGTGAATTCGTTTCCGGATCGGCCATGATCCTGGAATCGGTTGAGATCGGCGGCGCCTTCAGCCCCTTCTTGGAAGAGGACTGTTTGCCGGGCAAGGTCGTCAACACCTTAACCAGTTCCTCGGCACTTGCATTCTGCAGATAGTAGACATGAATTTTCCCTTTGCCTCGCGGAATCTCGCTATCGAGCTGAACCAGAAGATTTCGAATTTTCTGCACCTGGGACTTGGGGGCAAAGACAATCAGCGAATTTGTCCGATCATAGGGAATAATCTTTATAATCTGAGAACGACTGCCCTTCTTGGCAGCCCGCAGAAAGAGCTGGCTGATGGACTTGGCAACATTCGTTGCCGAGGCATGTTTCAGGGGCAGAATAACCAGTTCCTCGCCGATGGACGGAACATCAACAGCCTTGATAATATCAAGCAACCTTTTGATGTTACTCATAACATCAGTGATGATCAGCAGGCCGGATTCCGGGTGTGATATCACCACGCTGGTTTTAGAAACCAGAGGTGCGAGAATCTTTTTCAGATCATTGGGATTGGAATGCTCCAGTTGTATAATCTGGGTCACAACCTTATCTTCGGGATACAATCCTTCTGAACCCCGAATGGTGGCAATACTCTTGGAACGGGCCTGCACGGACGGAACAATTTTAATAATCGATCCACTGGGCACGGTTGTGAAGCCATTGACTTCCAGGACCGACTCAAAGACTTTGTAGGCATCGGTTTCAGAGATCCTGGTCGGTGATATTATCGTCACCTTCCCCTTCACGGCCCGGTCAACAACAAAATTCTTTTTTGTCAGCTCGCTTATGTACTTGATAAAGATATTGATATCTACATCATTAAAATCAATGGTCACGTAGCGTTGTGACACCGGCGCAGCGGTCTGAGCGTTTTTTGTTTTTGCCGCAGCACCATATACGGGGCAGACCACCAGCAGAAGCGCGGCCAGGAGAAGGCCGTGCACGACGATATAAAAAAATGAGGTTTTAGAACCCATAAATCTGTTCACCTTAACGCGGGTGTTATTTATCCGAAAATCCCGGTAGCAGGAGCCTGTCCATGCCGGAGTAAGGAATTTTCCTATTTTTTTTGTGGCCGGCCAATTTGGTCCAGTCATGCTGAATTATCCGAAAATCGCCAGGGAGGACATGGCTGCCCATGCCGGAGTCGGAGATTTTCGTGGTTTGTTGTGACCGGCCAATTTGGTCCAGCCATGCTGGTTTATCCGTAACAGAGGACAGAAGGCAGAAGACAGATGTCAGAATAGGTACAGCCCGGAGTCTCCGCTCCACTCCGCTACCTTACCTGCATCGATAAAAACTGCGATCCGTCTCCATGCGCTGTCCCGTTTCATTGTGTGTTATACCCGACTTGCCGGGAATACCGGTTTTGCCGAAAACAGCCTACGAAGCACTGCCGATTCGGGCTATTTTCATGGTTCGTTGTGGCTGGGGCCTGAAAATCCCGTTCCAGCCATTCTGGTCAACGGCCGGGAATCTCCGTTCCGGACTCCAACCCTCCTGGTGCCGCCATGGCCCCGTCCATGTTTTCTTCATCCAGAGGTTCCACCGGTTCTGCAATTCCGGCGGATTCCGCATCCTCACCGGCCCCCTGGCGAAAACTGATACGGCGATGCGGTATGGCCCTGGGAGGCGGCCTGCTGTTCTTTTTCGAGAACAGGCTTCGCTTCGGTGGCTGGGTGAAACTGCTTTTCGGAGAAACGAAAATGGGTCCGGTCGAACTGCCGGTCGTTCGACCGGAGGGCTGTCCGCCGCCTCCCTTCCGGTCTTTGATCACCAGAAGCTGCTTCTTTCCGTTGACTTCCAAAATTACCTTTCCCCGCTCAATAGAGGTGATCAGTGCGCCCTGTACCGCATCTCCTATTTGATAGATATCCTGTTTTTTTTCCTTCTGATCAACAATAACCGCCCGAGCATCACGTTCAGCACCGCTTACAGTCCCTTGCAGAACCAGTTTCAAGGTCGTTTTCTCCGGCTCCTTCTCAACCACTTTTTTCGGTTCCTTTTTCTTCGGCTCCACATTCTTCTGTTCCAGAACCGCCTCAAAAATATTTCTGGTCAGTATTATCTGATAATTACTTGTTTTCTGCAAGACCTGCTTTGTCTTTTCAACCGGTTCGCTCCGGGCAGGCGGGGAAACAACGGCCGCCGTCGGAACGAGCAGTCGTTTTTCCAGGCGGCCATAAACAAAGGATACCCCGGCATAGACCAGAATAAAAATCAGAACCAATTTTACAGTTACACGAATCACGACTATTTCGTGCTCCTCTTCAGACTCTTGAGTGCCTTGGACAGAGCACCACTGAAACGAATACCCGGCTCGGCAGCCGTGCCGTTCACCGTAAAGGGCAGACCTCCACTTTTGAGATGGGTACGAACCACCTTGGCCAGCCGGGCATCTTTTAAGCCGGCAAACATCTCCGAACGCGGGGTCAGAGTACCTGTAAACTGCAGACGGCTGGAGGCCGGAGTTCCACCGCCTTGAACCGAACCGCTGAAAGTACCGTTTATCAACGGCGACTGCAGGGTACCCTTTTCAAACAGCCATTGCCCTTTCTGTCGTTTGAAAGCGGTTTCTATTTTTGTATACGGCAACACACTCAAGCCAAGCACAGGTTGCCGGAATTGCAAGGTGCCTCCGGTCAGGCGTAAGGCACCCTGCAGCTTGGCCCGGGCAACCCTGTCCCACTGCCCCTGGCCGGAAAAGCTCCCGGCAAGGGTTCCATCAAGCATTCTCCGCAGGCTTTTTTGTACAACCTTCAACTTCGCCGGCTGCAGCCCCTCAAAGGTTCCCCGGCAGGTAAACCGTTTGGTTCCGGAACCAACCAGAACCCTGCCCCGAATCTCTCCCTGCAGCAGGTGCATCTTGAAACGGATGGCCTTTTCTTTACCGAAAAGGCTCTCCACCACGGGTGCAACAGTAATCCGGTCAAGGGTCAGAACAGCAGCTTTGCCCTGAACAGGGACCACCCGGACATCGGTCGACACCAGGCCGTCCGGCAGGGCAATCCCCAACGAACCGATATTCCATCGGTAACCGGGAGTATGTTGCTGCAGCTGCCATTGAAGCCGGTTCTGTACAGCCTGGGCCGGGAACAGCAGCCAGAGCAGACCGACAAGGACAACCAGGGTATACAGCAGGTACCCGGCCGATGACAGCAACCATCCCCGCCCCTTACCGCCCATGATTTCGCCCCGGTTCAACCACTCTTTCGCCCCTGTTGATCAATACTGATCACCTGCATGATGACATCCAGCGTTCCTTTGATCTTCCTGTTCTCCTGAATGGAAATCCTTTTAATGGTAACAACGTTTTGCGGTGACTCGATACGTTTGAGAAAAGTCACAAGCTGTTGAAGACCGATGACCTGCAGCTTCATCTCGACCATAACCTGACGGAGGTTCCCCTCTCCGGTCACGGTTGACGGTTTCATATAGGTGATATGATCCTTGATTTTGCTCTCTGTAGCCATCTTTTCCAGAAAGGAAAACAGACTGAAATCCGGGGCTCTCTGAGCCAGTTGCTTTTCCAGCCCGTGACTCTGCCGGTTGAGTTGTCCGTACTGGGTCTGCATATCCCGCATTTCCTGCACCGCAATTCGACGTGAAGCAATGGTTTTTCTCAAACGTTTCCGTTTATCGACCAGTGGAAACACCACAAACTGGACCATAATAAAAAGCAGCAGTAGACCGGCACCGATGGTCAGTGCGGTTGTATCCCGCTTTGAAAGGGCCATCAGGATGCCTCCATGAGCTGGAGACGAATTTCAAAACGGATAGAACCCTTTTTCTTGTCCGCTGTTGCCGAAACGATTTTCACCTCGGCGTAGCGCGGTGAAGCGGCAAGCTTACTCTTTATGACATCCACATTATTATAGGCATCGGTTGTCCCCTTGATCTGGACTGACTCCTGGTCAATCACCAGACGGGAAACATGGAGCGAAAGATTCTCCGGTATTCGACCGGAAATGTCGGCAAGGATATCCAGCACCCGTTTATCTCCTGAAAACAACGGAATGGCTACCTCCGAGTTTTGCACCTCTCTGAGTTTCGACTGCATCTGCACATGTGGTTCGACAACTCGTGTCACTTCGGGGAAGGTCTGTTTAAAAAGGGCGACCATTTCGCCGTGCAGCTCTGATGCCCGGGAGCGAAGGGATCGGTAGTCGGTCACCAGAAAGCCGATCCAGACGGCACAGATAAGACTGAAAACAACGGCGGCGGCAAGCAGGGATCGTCTGGAAAACAGACGTCGTGAATCGTGGGCAAATTCACCCTGGAGAAAGTTCAGTTCCTGTGGCTTCTTCTTTTTCAGCCCCCCCAGGGCAAGAGCAAGCGGCATCTCAAAGCGGAAGGACTGCCAACGCTCCTCAACGGCTGGGGCAAGGCGTATTGTATTTCTTTCATGGAGCGGTGGACTCGCCTCCACCTCCAGCCCGAGTTCACGCCTGATCAGTTCCAGAAAGCGGTTTTGCCCTGCAAGACAACCGGACAGAACCGCAGAACGGATCCGAAGGCTGTGCTCGAAGTTCTGCTGAAAAAAATACAGGCTGCTGGTCATAGCGGCACACACCCGGATGAGGCCCTGTTCGGCGGCCTGCTGGTCAGGAACGGCAACGCCGGTCTGTCCGCCGGAAAGCGACTCAATAAAAATCTGTTCCGTATAGGCCATTCTCCGCATGAATATAACCCTGCCCTCAACCCACAGAGCCATACTCATCGCATGCATATCAGCGTGCAGAAAAAGTGTTGGCTCTCCCTTTCCCCGGCGGCCCTGCATATGTTCCCTGGCCAGACAGGCAAACGCAGGAACAACCACCTTCGGAGTCAAGCCGTTTTCTTTAAGAAGCGGAAGGAGCTTATGCAAAACCTCTTTTTCCACGGCACCGACCAGCAGGTGACTGCCGGTTCCCTGTCGTCCGGTGACCTGAAAGTCGACGACCTGATCTTCTATCGGCACCAGCAACTGCTCCTCAAGCTCCAGCGGGAGCACCTGGAGCATTTTCCTGCGATCACTGAAGGGAAGGGTCAGGTTACGGAGACTGATAAGGGACAGAGGCAGTCCGAGTATGCAGGAATCAACCTCAAAAGCATTTTGTTGCAGGAACTCCGCTAATGCTTCGTACATCTGTTCTTGACCGTCGACATCCAGAGAACCGCAGGCACGGACGGTATGCTCCGTTGCCCGCTGTTCAAGAACCACCGCAGCGAGGTGTTCTGTATGGATGTCAAGACCAAGTATACGCATTGCCATGTGTCAGGTGAAGGGTTTCGGATTCCGGGTTGCGGGTTGCGGATTATTCGACTTTCCAGCTCAAAAGCGTCTGTTCCCGGGTTTCAGCGTTCCGATAAATGGAACCGGTCCCGGTCTGCTGTAATCCGTCACGTCCTGCAGTCACGGTACAGGAAAAATATGAACTCTCCGTGGTTATTATTCCCTCGTCAATGACAATATCATCGGGGAAATCCGTAATCTGTTGATACCAGCCTGAATCCGCCAGCGCATCCAGATTCTCCGGGTCGCTTCTGAATTCAATCAACATATCCACCATTTCATCGCTGATTCCGGGGGCCAGAGCCTTTAAGACCGGAGCAGGGGCGGTGTTGATATTGATTTTACCGTCCCTGCCATAGATGGTCAGATACTGGAGAATCCCCTGATGTTCCTCATCACCATAGACAAGCTGACGGGTGAACCCCTTGACCAGCAGCAGCTCCTCTGGATACTGCAGCGGACCGTTTCTGCAGGAATAGGGTTTTTCCAGGGTTAAATAGTAGCCATTTTCCACCCCGTGGTCCCGCTCCTGGTCATCACTGTCGATCCAGTCGCTGAGTGCATCAATCAGGGCGACGGCTTCATCTTCGTTTTCAACTGCAAATTTTCCCGAGAGCAGAAAACGTTTCCAGAGGCCCCGCTGTAGTTTCTCGGGATCCTGAAGCTGTCGAGGTTGTCGGCCCTGCTGCTGCTCCTGTCGCTGTTGTTCCTGCTGCCGGCCTTGAATATCCTTTTTTTCTTCCTCACTGAGCACCAGTCGATTGAGCTGAATTCGACCACTGAGGTCCTGGACCAGAATCGACAGGCTGTCGCCGCCGACCAGATCAAGCGTCTTTTCCTTATCCAAGTTGTTCCAGCCGTCCTGCAGTGAATCAAATCCGCGGCTCTGCCGTTTGCCCTGCTCAGCCTGCTGCTGGTCGCCGTACAACGATGCCCGCACAAGAGTGAGCCCGGAAAAAAGCGCCGCATTGAGCTGCACAGCTTCCTGCTGATTGGACGAGGCCTGAACCTGCCAGTTAACGCTGGTGGCCAGCTGCACCGTCAACGCGACCAGAAAACTGATGGCAGCCAGGGTAATCAGCAAGGCCATTCCCGATGAATTACGCAGCATTCCCCTGTACTTTCTTAGCAATAATCATACCTGTCGGAATTTTGACACTGGTCTGAAAAATAAGTGTTGTTTCCTCGTTCTGATCAAGCCAGAATTCCAGACGACAGGAAACAGCAGCCGGCAGACGCCGTTTAAGCAGTTTTTCCTCTGCGTCCGCCTGCGGATCGACCCGGGTGTCCCAGGAATCAAAGGCCTCCCCCTCGCTATCAAAGTAGGTAAAGGTAATGGAACGAAGACGATCACAAAGGAGAAATCCGTCCCTGAATTTTTCGTCCGGTTTCTTTTGCTGCGGCAGCACGAGTTGATCGCTTCTGAGCAGAACCAACTGGCCCTCGTTTTCAGGATCCGGGATCAGGGCGTAGCCGATATTCCCCATTCCGTCCTGATCCCCTTCAGGATCAAAGGCGACATGGGCCATGGAGGTAAAACGAACCAGAACCTGTTTTTTATCCGCTTCAGCTGATGCATCAGCAATAAAATCAACACCATCAATCAACAGCGCCGATTCCAGATCCTCGCTGATCCGCTGCAGGGCTATCTGGGCCCGGTAATACAGCTCTCCCTGGTCACGGGTGGCTTCGACCACGCGCAATGAGCCGGAAAGCGACATGGTGACCATGCTCACCACCATACCCAGAATAATGGTTGCCAGCATGATCTCCATCAGGGTGAAGCCCTGCAGGGATGTACGGGCCAGGGACCGATGTCCCTCCAGCAGCTCCCGTATCATGTCCCCTCTTTCGCCTCTATGGGAGCCATCATGATTTCCCGCACACCAAAGGTCTGATTTTCTTCCAGACCCGAAGAGATACGAAGATCGACCGATCGGAGCATATCATCGACGCCCTCGATTCCCGTATCATCAACACCAAGATCCCTGACTTCGGCTTTCCAGCGGTAGCCGGGAAAAGCGTCACCAAAATCACCCTCTGCTGTGGTTAGCCCGTCAAAACCGACAAGGGCCAGTTCGGTCATCTTCTGCTGAGCCAGCAGAGAGGCGGTGGTTTCAAAACGTGAAGAGGCGGCAATGGAAACACTCTGAGACTGGGAACCGATCAGGGAGACCAGGGCAATACCGATGATGGTCACGGAAACCATGACCTCGAGAAGAGTAAATCCCAGTTGACGCCTGTTCTCTGTCTGCCGATCCTTTCTTACCATTGCAGATCATCATCCTCAAAGGTTCGATAGGAATCGTACAGCCTGGAAACACCAAGAAACGGAGAAAGGGCCAGGGTCAGTTCACGGCCGTCCCCATCGCGGAGGTGGATCAGGGTTTTGTCAACATACCCCTTTCTTGAAAATCTCAAGCTCAGCCTGCCCTGACGTTCAGTACCACCGTGAACAGAGGTAAAATCCACAACCTCAACCTCGTCAGCCAGGTGCACCACATTAAAATTCCGCTTTTCGTTTGAGCTGTTTGCCGTCTGCACTTTAAAAACCCGTGCCTGTCGGTCAAAGATCAAAAACAACTCCTGTTGATTGCGCCTGGCTGCCTGACCGGTTTCATTGATCAGACCGATCAGATTTCTGGCTGTCGATTTTAACTGGTCGGAAAAAAGCGCAGTCCGAATCGCCGGAACGGCAAAGGCGGTCATAATCGACAGAAGAACCATGACGACGACCAGTTCAATCAGGGTAAACCCCCGACATGATCGGACGACGCTGGTTGTCACAGGGGAAGGAACCGGGCCTGCATCATAACGTTCCGTTTCTATTCAAGCTCCCAGTTGTTAATGTCGGCATCAGCGCCTTCGCCACCGGCCTCGCCGTCCGGTCCATAGGACATCAGGTCAAAATCGGAATGAATACCGGGACTGATATAAATAAAATCATTACCCCAGGGATCTTTGGGCACTTTTCCCTTGTCGAGGTAGCCGCCCTTGCGCCATTTCCTCGCCAGTCGCCCGGTTGACGGAGGTTCAACCAGGGCCTGCAGCCCCTGTTCCGTTGTCGGGTACTGGCCATTATCGAGTTTATAAAGCTTCAACGCCTGTTCAAGGGATTGAATATCAATCGCGGCCTTGGTTCGCCTGGCCTCTTCGGGCCGGTCCATTATGCGGGGAACAATCATGGTGGCCAGGATACCCAGGATCACCATGACCACCATCAGTTCAATCAGAGTAAATCCCTGCTGGGAGGACAAGATTCGTTTTTTTATCTGCATGGAAAATCGTACGTCGTCTTTCAGGTTGAAGGGGTGTGGATGCAACGCCGTCGCAGGCGGAACAGAATTACGGTTAAACAGACTACCCAGAACACCAGACTCATGGTCCCCGGATGGAGCAGGAGCCAACTGGCGGCAATCACCGGCAGCAGAACAAGACGGACCACAAACCGCATTGCGGCGGAAGCCGCAACGCGGTCGGCAATCGGCGGCGAGTTCTTATAATACCAGGCAACCAGCTGACGGCCCGGATGATTTGTTTTCAGATATCGGTCACGAAAATCACGAAGCACCACAACCGCCGGGTTAAGAATGGAACCATAGGCGGCGGTGGCGATAAAACAGGCGGTGGAGGTTTCAAATTCGTGCTGCGGGCCATAGTACACGCTTTTGTTCACAATTGCATAAGCCCGTACATAGTAGCGGGTATCCGGGGTCAGCTTTTCCAGGATGGAGCTGTACAGACCACTGCCGGCGCCGTCGATGGTGTAGCCTTCTTTTTTTATGAATGAGGTGTCGTAAGAGGTCGATGTGGAGGTGGTCGAGGTCGTCGTGGTTCCGGTGGTTGTGCCGCTAGTGGTATCCACGGCAAGGGCTTGAGGCACCAGGAATTCGCTTATCTTTGCTGAGGTTTCAGCCAGGAATGT
>DRKH01000454.1 GCA_011051825.1 Desulfobulbus sp. | reverse complement strand
CATGGCCACCTGCTCGGCGATACGCTGGCAAAAGAGTATGAACAGCATTTTGCCGACATGCGGGCCAAGGGCGAGCTGAACAAGCTGGAAAGTATAGCTATTCGTCAGGTTGAGCTTGTCGATGCGGGCAGCGATGGCCGGGAGGATTTCGTCACCGTTCTTTTTACCGCCAATCTGCTGGATTACACGGTCGACGACAAAAGTGGTGATCTGCTCAGCGGCAGTATGACCGAACCGGTCAAATTTGCCGAACGGTGGACCTGGGCCCGACCTGTCGGGACCGAAGACTGGAAGCTGGAAGGAATTGAAGAGGAACGGTCGTAAACGACCAACTGACTAAAATAAAGAATGTAAGGAAAAAAGTATGACACAGGCACAGCACGGTGATACCGTAAAAATTCATTACACCGGAACCCTGGAAGACGGAACCGTTTTTGACTCTTCAGAGGGGCATGATCCTCTGGAGTTTACTCTGGGCAGTGGTCAGGTGATCGTCGGTTTTGAAGAAGCGGTCACCGGTATGAAGAGCGGAGACAAAAAAAAGGTTAATATTCCGGCCGACAAGGCTTATGGGCAGCGTAACGATGAGATGGTCCTCCAGGCCCCCCGTGATCAGATCCCTGCCGATATTGATCCGGAAATCGGCCAGCAGCTGCAGATGGGCGGCCCTAACGGTGAAACGGTGGTTGTCCGGGTCACCGAGGTGACGGATGAGTATGTGACCCTGGATGCAAATCCTCCGCTGGCCGGAAAAGATCTGACTTTTGATATTGAACTGGTAACTATTGGATAATACTGTTTTGAATTATCCAGGTTCGTTGCTTTATCCTATACGGGCGACGGCAGCTGAACGCCGATACCCTGGCAGTATATGGGACAGTGTAGGTTACGCCCTGATTCCTTAGTGGGAATCAGGGCCTTTTTTATTGCCGCTGTCAAAGGGCAGACATACGCATTGCACAAAAGGATGGTGGCGTTATCAAAACAAGAGAGCAGAGATGGAAGGACAATCAGCGGGAAGAGGCGCTCACCGGTGCACTTTGTCAGGCGTTGATCGTAAAAAAAGAGGTCTGTGCCGACAGATTTGATGATCCTGCCGCGGAAAACAGGCCGATACAGTGCCCGGAAGACTGTCATGCCTGTTGCAGGCTCGGCGTGGTCCTGGATCTGACCTCGGTGGAATCTCTGATGATTTTTTTATTAAACAGAGATGTTATCGCCATCATTGACGAGTATACCCGGCTCCATGATGCTACCGGATACTGCCCGTTTATGATTATGGATAAGTGCATAATCAACGACTTTAAGCCGTCTGCCTGCCAGATGTATATGCCGTTTGAGTACAAAAAAAAGCCGATGTGTTATTATCTCGCCGGCAACGGTCTTGCCTCGCGCAATGATCTCTCGCTGGAATATACTCTGAATTCAAGCTCGTATGATATTCATGGGTTTATGATGATAATCCAGAATGATATTGATCAATATCTATCCCGTTCGTTCTTTAAAAATATATATGATGGAACACAGTGGTGGAAAGAACACTACCGGACATTGCCGGTAGATACGAGAATCTGTCTTGAATCCATCTTGTGCGCAGACTCTATCGGTTTGCAGCTCACCCATGATTTTAAATTTGAAGAGGCATTGGCGGCAGGCCATCAGGCATACACTGATAAAGTTGCCCGGCGGCCGGGCATGCCTGCAGCAGGTGCGGCGCAAACGGAAACATAAGGGGCACCCTGAAAATATCCGTGATTGGGCCTTTTTTATCCGGCAGGATATTTTTTTTAATACAGATAGCCGAGTAAAAAAAGAGGGCGTCGAATATCGTCGATCTCATCGCCATGCGATAAAATAATTTTGCGCTTTACATTTATGCCTTTGAACTGAGAACGTCCTTTTCCTTTGCCGCCAACTTCAAGAACAATATTCCCCTGTTTATCTCGCACCAGGAAATCGGGAGTCTTGCTCCCCCTGGTACTCTTGAGATAATGAAATTCAATGGATGCGCTTGTCAGCATCTCGGCAAAAAAATCCTCACGTAACCCTCCAACGGCGTACTCATAATCAGTATAGAGAAGGCGGTATGGTGGAGTAAGGAGCACTTTTGGTTCCCGCATAACACCAGTCCCCTTTGGGAAAATTACATGGGTGACCAGTGCCTGGGTGAGGATGTTCAGGTAGGACTCGGCTTTGTATTTGGTGATTCCGATATTTTTTGAAATTGAAGAATAATTTATGCCATCAACAGTTGATCTGCCGATGAACTTCATCATTTTTTCAATGACTGGGAGTTCTTCCACCAGCAGCGGTATGATTTGTGGGATATCACGGCTGATTATCTTTTTCAGAATATTGGCAAGGAGCGGGATTGGATCAGGTTCGTCCAGTGCGAAAGGGAGAAGGCCGCCACGGAGGTATTCATCAAACAGGTAGCCGTGGCGAAGATGGTCGCCGGTCCAGTTCTGTTCGATAATATCCTGCAGGCTGAGTGTTGGCAGCAGGATGTCGTTGTTGAAGTAGATGTATTCTCTCAGGGAAAAGAGAGGCAGTTTCAGGATATGAACACGACGGGACAGGTCATAGGCGGATTGGGCAATTGCCAGAGCCACTGAACTTGTGAATATGATCTTTAATCCCAGCGAGTCGTATATCTTTTTGAGTTGGGCGTCGTAGTTTTTCTGGAAATGGATTTCATCAAGGAGCAACAGCTTAATCTTCAGGGTTTGCTGTAAGTATTTGGCAATTTGAAAAAGTTCTTCAGACGTGATCGTGTCCACGGAAATATAGAAAGCATCTTTTCGGTCTATCAGCAGTTGTTTCAGGAGAACGGTCTTGCCAGCCCCGCGAGGCCCGATTATCCCGGTAAAATGTTTTCCACTCGAATTTTGCAGGGTTTGGTAAAGCAGGCGCTGACGAGGGTATTTTTTTCCCTCTTGCCTGGCTAATTGGTCCAGTTCGAGAAGGTAATTTGTTTCCATGGCATATCCCCTGTGGATTCGCTGGCGATTTGGAAAATCATTTTACGAAATGATATGCATTTTGTCAAATGTGTTTCCAAAATGTATGCTCGGCCGGGGGCTTGATGGTTGCGGAATGATTTTTATGAGATGGTGTTGCTACGTTAAAAAGACGACATTTCAAAGAGGAGGGCAGGGGGAGGGGCAGTTTAGTCGCCGAGATCAGACAGAAGGGGGCCCCTTGATACGAACGGTGGCTGTAACTCCAGCTGTTTTTGGTTTTTCGTTTGAGGAAGCGTGCCATCGATTATGTATGGACCAGATTTTTTGTTCCACTTTTGTTCTACTTTTTGTAACTATTCAGGTAGGGGAAGAGAACTAGCCCAACCACCACCTACTTTTTTAGAAAAAGATAGCAAGAGAAGATGGAAACCCGGAAGACACAAAAAAAGGCTTTATCCCGCTACCTGCGGGATAAAGCCTTGAAAATTAAGTGGTGCCGAAGGGGAGAGTCGAACTCCCACGAGCATACGCCCACTAGACCCTGAACCTAGCGCGTCTACCAGTTCCGCCACTTCGGCACGAGGTGAGAATATGCACTCCAAACGATTTTTTGTCAAGCATTTCTTTAGCCGTTGTCCATAAAATTCATCGGCAGCTTAATATGCGCGGGAAATATTTCCTGAAAAAGCGGCCTGGAAATTGCCTTTGATGCCATGAACTGTTTGCGTGTTTTGCTCAGGTAGGGTACATATCCCGCTTTACCATGGAGCGCACCGGTAGCACCGCTTATATGCACAAGTCCGATAAAATCAGGGCGTAATTGATTTGAGCGGTTCAGGAAGATAATGGAAATATACACTGATTTACAACAGATACAGGAGCCGTTTCCCAGGGCTTTCGTGACCATTGGCAACTTTGACGGGGTCCACCTCGGGCATCAGATGTTGTTCTCCGAAGTCGTGGGCAAGGCCTATCGACATTCCGGGACCAGTGTAGCCGTTACTTTTGATCCGCATCCGCTCAAGGTACTGCGCCCGGACGGGATCAGGTTGATTTCAACTACTGAACAGAAAATTGAGCTCATTCAACTTGCCGGGATTGATGTTCTTGTCATCCTGCCTTTCAACCGTGAACTTGCCGCTACCTCGGCCGGTGATTTCGTGGATAAAATCCTTGTGCAGGTTATTGGTGTCAGGGAACTGGTTGTCGGCTATGATTACGCGTTCGGGAAAGGACGGCAGGGAAATATTGATTTTCTCAAGGAACGGGGTCGGATATTGGGTTTTCCCGTGACCATGGTTGATGCCCATTATGAAAATGGTATGCTCGTCTCCAGTACCAAGATCAGAGAGCTGGTGAGTGAGGGCCGAATGCAGGATGTCAGGCGGCTGCTTGGCCGGTATTATCAGATTCGTGGAGAAGTCCAGCGGGGCAGGCAGCGTGGAGGCAGGGAACTCGGGTTTCCCACTGCCAATCTGAAGATCAGTGAAGATGATCTCTGTCCCAAACGCGGAGTTTATGTGACCCAGGTTGTCTATAAGGGCAAGGTCTATGGCGGAGTTTCCAATATCGGATATAATCCGACTTTCGGGGAAAACCGGTTGGTTGCGGAAACCCATATTTTTGATTTTGACAGCGATATATACGGCCATCCCATCAAGATTAATCTACTGCGCTATCTGCGGGGTGAAAAGAAGTTTTCCGGTATCGAAGAGCTGGCTACCCAGATAAAGCTGGATATCGTCACCGCCCGGCAGGTGCTTCTTGAAGCAGGCGATGAGCGATTGTTTTCCTGTGAGGAAAAGTGGTCAAAATAGCAGGTTTTTTTTCCCGGAATTCGCTGTCCTGCATGACTTTGCACCTGTAAAGACTTGCCTCCTGCTTGTTTGTGTCTATAGTATATAAAATTTGTAACTGTTCAGGGACACCCCACGGAGTCTGCGCTTATCTACCTCTCTGCACGATCAGGCCGGATTCACATGGAAATAACTGGAGTTCACTGACCTGACTGCACAGATATGGGGTACTGGTAAACGCTTACCGTTTCAGGATGAGTGAACTATGTTATTCTTTATTCTTGGTGAACGGTTACAAATCGTGCACCCACCTGCATAGTTACATATGTTTGAGCATCCCGAAACGGGACCCATACAAGATAAATGAATTGTTTAAGGAATGACTATGTCTGTAGAAGAAGAGAAAGTTGATATTAAAACGGTTATAGGCGAACTGGAAAAGATCTGCGCCGAAAAGCCGGATAATGTAATGGCGCATCACCAGCTGGGCCTTGTTTATCGACAGGTCGGGCAGGTTGACAAGGCTGTTGCCGAGCTGGAACGGGCCATCGAACTCGACGATCAATCGGCTGAAAGTATGATCAATCTCGGGGCGATATTTTTTGATCAGGGTGATGTCGACCGGGCGCTGACCCTCAACGAGCAGGCCCTGTCGATCACCCCGAAAATGGCGGAGGCCCATGTTAATATCGGCCTTATCCGTCAACAGCAGAACCGGGTTAAAGAGGCTATTGAGTGTTATGACAAAGCCGTGCAGATCGACCCCAAACTGCTGACCGCCTGGATCAACCTGACCAGTGCCTATACCATGAACGAGAATGACGACAAGGCGGTTGAGGCTGCCCGTGAGGCGGTTACCCTGGAGCCTGACTCGGCAATGGCCAGGAATAATCTGGCCGTGGCCCTGTATTTCAAGGGTAACTACGACGAGTCGAAAAAACATATGGACAAGGCCCGCGAACTCGGCTATTCCGTTGATTCTCGTTTTGCCGAAGCGCTGGAAGAAAAACTGGCCGCTGCACCCGAATAGTAACTGGTCACAGGATTTGTAACTATGTGTTTTCATCTACCTTAAACCTGTAGGTGATCAGGGGTGCCGTAGATTCGTGCAGGCGCGACTGGCCGCAGGTAAGCGGAGCGTAGCGGAGACTCCGGGCGGTAACTTTAACCCGGAACCATCTGTTTTCGGGTAAAGGCACCCCTGTGATTTTCTATGATAAGTACAGCTGATTGTTATGAGTGATAAGAACGAAGCACTGGTCAGACCCTGGTGTCCCTTTTGCGGGATGGATGTCGGGCGACCCACCGAAGCGGCTCAACGGAAGATGACCGAGTTTCCGGTCGGCTCTTGCGAGTGCGGTGCGGTCTATGTTTGTGATACCACCGGCCATAACCTGGGATCCGCTATGGTCGAGTGCCTGGTGTATGCCTGTAATGATGAGTGGGATCTGGCCTGGGAGCTGATGCCGGAAGATGATTATCTTACCGGCCGGATTGAGGATTACGACGATATCACCCATCAGGTGGTTCCCAAACGCAATCTGGACGGCCGTGCCGTGCGCGGTGTACTGTATTTTGTCCGCCTCCATAAGGAAATGGCGGAGATTGCCGAACGTTTTCGTGTTAAACAGCAGGCAGAGGCGAAGGCCGGTCCCGATGATCCACGGGCCGGGATGACGATTCCGGATGTTGAACCGCAACCTGATCCCGCTGTTCCCAGGAGAAAAACCAGTAAACGGGAAGTCAAGGAACTGGCTGACCGGGGCGATGTTGATACTCTGGTGGCCTTGACCTTTGACGATAAGAGGACCCTGCGATTTCTGCAGCGGCTGCTCTATCAACCCGATGCCGCCGGTCGCTATCGAATAGCCTGGATCCTCGGTCAGGTTTGTGCCCGGGTCGCCACCCGTGAACCTTCCCCGGTGGCCGATCTGCTGCACCGGTTATTTGAGGCCTGTAACGATTCTGCGGCCATGCCCTGGGGGATGGTCGAATCCATTGGTTCAATTATTGCCCAGCGGCCGGATATATATGGTGCCTTTACCCGTCATATTCTCAATTTCATGGGGGATGCCACAACCCAGGAGGCCGCAATCTGGGGACTTGGTGAAATTGCCGCTTCCCGGCCGGATTTGATTCGCAATACCCCTTTTTATTCGACTTTTCATTTTCTCAACCATGACAACCCGGTGGTTCGCGGTCTGATGGCCAGACTGCTTGGCCGGATCAAGGCGAATGAGGCCTCGTTCCAGATTATGGGCCTGCAGCAGGACGACAGTGAGATTGTGATTTTTACCAGGGGAAATCCTGAAACGACCACGGTCGCAGCTCTTGCGACAGAGGCCGTGCAGCAGATCAGCCGGGAGCGATAATCGGTGTTCCTGCTGAGCGGAAGTGGGGCTTTTCCCTTGGATTGTAAACTTAAAAAAGATTGTAGAGCAGGAGAAAAATATCATGGTCAGTGACAGCATTCAGCCATTGAGTTCTTTGTCCCCGGCGGGAAGTCCGCAGAAAGATGAAAAAGTGGACGACATTAACGATCCGGCAAGGCTTGATTACGTCAAGGGACGGGCGCAGTTCAGTGCCGGAGAATATTCCGAGGCCGCACTGTCGTTTCATAATGCACTCAAGGGTTTTGAAGCGCAGGAAGACGAGGCCGGGATTGCCAATGCCTCGGACCGTCTTGGTGATACCTGTATGGCAAAAGAAGAATACGGGATGGCCCTGGACCATTACAAACGAGCCTTTGTAATTTGTAAAAAAGAGGAGGACTCTTTTTCCACCCTGGCGCTCAATAAGAAGATGGCGGCGGCGTACAGGAAACTCGGCCGGCTTGATGAGGCGCTGGAGTTGCTCTATGACATGCTTGAGCATTATCAGTTGACCAAAAATCCCAAGGGCGTTGTCGAGATGCTCACCGTTATGGCTGAGCTCTTTATCCAGCTGGGCAGGATTCAGGAGGCCGCGGATGCATATCGGACCGTTTCTTCCGTTCATGCCGGTTTCAAACACCAGCGCCTGGCCGAAGAGTTTACCAGGAAGGCCGAGGCCCTGGTCCAGGAGTAAGGCGTGTTTACCGGGCTTGTTCAGGGGGTTGGCCGGGTGGTAGAGAAACATCCTGCCGGTGGTGGAATGGTTTTCTGTCTGGAGGCCGGTTTTGAACTGACCGATCCGGAAGAGGGAGAATCCATTGCCGTCAACGGAGTCTGTCTGACGGCGCGTGATATCGTCGGCAACAGGTTCCTGGTCGATGTCTCGCCCGAGAGTCTGTCCAGAACCGGTCTCTCCGGCCTGGAGGTCGGCAGCAGGGTTAATCTGGAACGCGCCCTTCGTCTCAGTGACCGGCTGGGCGGGCATCTGGTCAGCGGGCATGTCGATGCAGCGGGCAGGGTTGAAGAACGGCGGCCTGCCGGGGATTTTACCCTGTTTACTTTTTCTCTTGACCCAAAGCTGACCAGATATGTTATTGAAAAGGGTTCGATTACCATTAACGGGGTCAGTCTGACGGTCAACAGTTGTGAGGGAAACCGTTTTTCCGTTTCCATTATTCCCCATACCCTTGCCGTGACCACTCTTGGTGGGTTGAAAGCCGGTGACCGAGTCAATATTGAAGTGGATATTATCGGTAAATATGTCGAAAAACTGCTCTCGGAGCAATCGGTCTCAACGACGCAGGAAAGCAGGATCAACCCTGCCTTTCTCGCTGAGCACGGTTTTTTGAAATAGACTATCCCTAAGGGCTCGCTCAACAATAACTTCGCATTCTGAGGCGCACTTTGAACATTTAGAAAAGCGATCTTCAATTATGCAATCCTCAACGTAGCCCTGCTACGCTTGCGGTTGCATGCAATCAGATCACTTCTCTAAATGTCCACATT
>DRKH01000453.1 GCA_011051825.1 Desulfobulbus sp. | reverse complement strand
GCCATGAAAAACATACGCTTGGCGGCATCGGACAGCGTTGCCTGATAACCGAAGGATTTGCGCCGCATGACAAGCCGGAGCCATTCCTTATTCATTTCATCACGTTCATCAACGCCCTGGTCTGCACGCCACTCTCGAATGGTCCATTTTTTAGGTTCTTCAAAACCCTTGCAGTGGGGTTCCTTGACAAGGAAGAAAAATTTATCCTCTTCCGCATCGTCTGTCCCCCCTTCATGGAAATCAGCCATGCCCACCGGATAATAACGACAGGCAGTGGGACGGTCCTCATAGACCGTGCAACCCTCGGGCGTGACAAAGGGGCATGCCTTTTTTTCCTCGGTCAACTTGATCTGCACTCCCGGCATATCGGTTTTTTCCAGATACGCCGGTTCGGTGTACTGGGTGATAAATTCATGGGCCGGGATCCCGAGCCGTGTGCGTAACACAAGAATATCATAGGGGGTAAGGATAATTTTGATATTATGACAGCAGGCTGTAAAACAGGATACACCGGGATGACATTCAAACTGAAGCGGTGACTCCAGAACCAGTTTCTCCGGCATGATATTGGAAGGGTTTTTATCCGTACTTTTAATAAAGTCGGTTTCCCGGTCCAGACGTTGGTCTTCACTCATTGTACTCTACCTCGTTATCCATAACAAAGGACAGAAGACAGGGGTCGGAATAGTTACCGCCTGCGGCGGTTATAACTACGGACTGTCTCTGTGCTCTATCCTGTTGCTTTGTGTGTTGTGCCCGCAGGGCATAATGGTTTATCTGAAAATCGCCTTTGAAACATTGTTGTTTCGGAGTTACCCATCGTCTCAGTTTTCAAACAGTACGCCTTGACGACTGGCTCCATAATTTATACACAAACTCTATATATTACCATCACTGGGCTACCTGTCAAACCCAAAGCGCGCAGATATCCTCTTTTAATGGGCTGTTCCCGTTTGAGCCGCTTTTTTACCAATGCGCTGCGGCCCCCCTTGCTATTTCAAAAAAAAATACGTATATACTCTATACGTCGGTAGAGATTCTGAGAAGATCTTGACGGACGAACAGAGCAAACACCCCTGCAATCGTGCCTGTCGGCGGCCGGCCAGCTGCCGTTATAGTATTGCAGTAAACGTTTACCGACCTGTGCTTACCCTGTTTGGGATAGCCATGGTGAACAGTTATTTTTTTTTGCAGTGGCGACCTGATAACGCTGAGTTGCACCAACGCTCGCTTATCCGAACTTGCCGCTGGTATATGAATAAAACCCGATACGGCCCAAATCAGGCCGATGAGTATATCAATATATTTCAATGAAAAAAATATTTACACGGACCATCGACTTTACAAAAGTCGAGACCCTTATTTACCACCTGCCCGATGGGCCCGCCCTATCGGTCAACATGACCGGCCTTGAAGATCTCTTTGATATTGAGATGGAGATGGGTGAAATCTGCGACACTTCCGATATAGACGGTGTGGTCCATTTTTTTCCAAAGGGCAACGCCTGAAAACCGTTTTCCCGCTTCCATGGTCGGTCCCTTAGACCTCAAGGCCGACGGACATATTCATACCCGGCTCTGCAATCATGCCCGGGGTACCATGGAGCAGTACATCGAGTCTGCCCTGGCACTCGGACTGCAGCGGATCACCTTTCTTGAGCATCTTGAGGTCAACATTCGCTACGACCACCGAACCTGGCTCAGAGCCGAAGATCTGGATATTTTTTTTCAGACTGGAAAAAAACTTGCCCAAAAATATCGGCATCGAATTCTGATCAAACTCGGCCTGGAAGTGGGCCTCAATCCCCGGGCCATGGAGGCGATCAGACGGCGTCTCTCGCATTATCCCTGCGACACCATCGGCCTGTCCTATCATTTCTATCTTCATAATGGCCGTCACTACAATATGGTCAGCCAGAGACATGAAAACCTGGCGGCATTAGCCGAAGTCGGGCAGGACGTGGTCATAACTGACTATTTATCCGGCCTGGCCCATGGAATACAGGAACTGCCCTGTTCCGTCGTCTGTCATCTCGACGCCGTCCTTCGCCACTTTCCCCATCGACGTTTCAACCAGAACCACCAGCGGCAAATCGAGGCCCTCCTTGTGCTCATGAAAAAGAGAGGAACTGCCCTGGAAATCAATACCTCGGGTTTTGCCATCGGCAATGAGCCCTATCCGTCCAAAAGAATCGTCCACTCTGCAATCGAAGCCGGCATCCCGCTGGTTGCGGGATCGGACGCACATCGCCCTGAAGATGTCGGAAGATATTTCGACCGGTTGCCTGAGTGGCTGCAACAATAAATCTCCATTCCCCCGCCAATGTTAGAAAAATGTAAGACCGGGGTGCTATAATCCCTGCAGGAGAGTGCGATTAGGCTTTTTCTTCGGAACAAGCTGATGAATACAGGGGGAGAGCATGCAAGAATATACAGGTGAGACCGAACAGTGGCTGAAAGTTTCCGCCCATGTCCTGATGGAAGAACCGGAACGCTTACAGAGCTGTATTCTTACCATATATAAAGACAGACCCGAAATGTGCAGCTACGCAACGGAACTGGCACAGCTGCGGATGACGAGTCCAACCATGGAAAGCAGCCTGTTACAGATATGGAGTGCAAAAACCGCCGACAGCGTCGACCTGATCGTCCGGCAGAACAACCATGACCATCCTGCGGGAAGAGCGCTTTCTTTCCTTGCCGATCTGGTGAAAAAAGATCTTGAACGGGCGCAAACCGTCCACTGACAGCCCTTCTCTACACAAGCAGTACAGTTGTACCCGCTCAAGAAACCTGAATAAATTTACCCATGGCAGCCCTTAAGCTCTCAGCGTTAAAGGGCTTGATCAGGATATCGTTCACGCCCGCCTGTTCTGCGGCCTCATGATCCTGGGTGTCGCTCTGGGTCGTCACCATAATAACAGGCAGCTCTTCGGAACTGTACTTCTTGCGGATTCCTTCGGTCAACTGAATACCGGAGATTTCCGGCATATTCAAATCGGTCAGCACCAGGGCCGGTTTTTCCTGCTCCAGCCATTCCAGTGCCCCGGCCGGAAATTCAAACAGGACCGGCTCAAAACCAAGCTCATGCAGGGTCGCCTTATAGATGTTTAAAATCATCCGGGAATCATCAACCGCACAAATCTTGACCCGCTGAACCCCGCTGTCCCCCTCGTCGCCGGTCGCCTTGGCGGCAAATGCATCAAAGCCATTCTTTTTCAGCAGGGCAACATAATGATTTCTGATATCTTTATGGGTATGGGGCAGGTAGACCAATGCCATTTCCTGAAAATAGTCTTCGCCGGCAAGGCTTAAAAAGATATTGTCGACCTGGGCATTGGTGATGATTTTGACGATATGGCGGGCCTCATCATCTTTATTCCGAGTCATGTTTTTTATGCCTGCGCCCAGAATCTCATTGAAGTTACGATCAATGGCCCGGGCCGCGGCAACACAGACATGGTCTTCCTTATCGGTCAATCCGGCCGCAAGGGTGTATGCACCTTTCCGCAACGGCAGCAGCGCCAGGGCCTCATAGGCGGCAAACCGGACATTGGCGTTCTTTGGTACCGAATCAAGCAACTTACGGATGGGCATGATCGCACTGTCATCTCCTATGTCGCCCAGCACGTTGAGGGAGTGAATAACCAGATCGTCATCCTCCTCCCTGAGATTTTCAATCAGTACCGGAACCGCCTTCTCACCGATGCGGATCAACTCATCCTTGGCGTAAATACGCATATGCGCGTGATGCGAGCGCAGGGTATCATTGAGTTTCTCCAATGATACCTGGTCCTGAACATCGGCAAAAATTCCCAGGATCAACAGGTCAAGCTCATTATCGGTGCCCATACGCTCCGCCAGCCGGTGCATTGCGGTCGGAGTCCCGACCTGGCCCAGGGCATGGATTGCGGTAATGATCAGCTCCCTGTCGGCCGCATAGAGATAGTCGGTCAGAATGT
>DRKH01000452.1 GCA_011051825.1 Desulfobulbus sp. | reverse complement strand
TGGAACTCGTTGCCCTGACCGAATCCCTGACCTCTCTCGAACAGAGTTATGCACATGAAACAGCCTGCAGACATAAGGCACGGCAGGTTTTGGATCAGATGCGTGCAGAGCTGGACCCGGTGGAATATGAACAGGCCGCTGCAAGCCTGTGTAATGGTGACACCCGGAGTGCAGAAAAGGTTTTTGCCGCAGTTGTAGAAAAAGGATGTTCCCAATCAGCACCGGCAGCTTTTCAATGTGGTCTTCTGGCCCGCTGCCGGATAGATTTCACCAGGGCGATGGAATGTCTGGAGCGGGCAGTTGCTCTTGACGGGAACAATCCGGAGTATCTCCGGTCGGCAGCAGTGCTTGCCCGAACCCTGTATGACCATAAACGGGCTCTGAACTGGTTTGCTGCCCTTGAAAAAGTGCTTGCAGAACAGGGTGATGATACTGTTGAGCTGGCCCTGGCCAGGCGTGATCTTGCTTACTGTGTCGCCCTTGTCGGTCGCCATAAGCAGGCGGGAGCACTGTACAAGCAGGCCATGGTCAGCCTGTCGAATCTGGTCGGCAAGGAAGATCCCGAGATGGGTGTCTGCTGGTTCCAGATTGGTAAACTGCAGGAAGCCCTGGGAAAATATGAAAAGGCGGAAGAGCCGTATCGGAAGGCACTGGCGATTCTGGAGCAGGCAGAGGGAAATGTGGTTGTCGGTGACATCCTTGCCAAACTGGCAGGTCTGTACATGGAGCTGGAAAGAGAGATGGAGGCAATACCATTGTTTACCCGCCTCTGTGCGTTCAGAGAGGCCTCGCCACATCCGGATAAAGCTGCTCTGGCCATGACCTGCAATAATCTTGCCGAAGCATACCGGATTTGCGGCAAGTATGCGGAAGCCGAGGAAAATTACCGGCGTTCCCTGGCCATAACCGAAGAGCTGCGCGGTAAGGATCATGCCGCGGTGGGCAGTATTCTGCAGGAACTGGCACAGCTCTGTCGGCGTCAGGGTAAGGAAGATGAAGCACAGGCGCACCAGGAGCGGGCAGCGGCAATTTTTCAACGGGTTCTTGATGAGCAGGAGGCCGCCGGCCAGGAGGCCTCGGTAAAGATCAACCTCTGATTGTGCTTGACAGCAGTTCCTCTGCTTCGATGGCGGAATTATTTGCTTGTTAATTTTGTGGAAAAATGTGTACTATCAACGGTCTTGACCGTTGAAAAGAAATGACCTGTTTTTTTTTTAAGAAAGACCTTGTCCCCTGTATCCCGCTATGACCAGAGATGAATTACAAGAAAAAATATTTGCGGTCCTGACTGAAGACTTTGAGTTCGATAAACCGGGCCTGGATGACAACCTCCGGGACGACCACGGTTTTGACAGTATCGACGCCATTGAGCTGCTCGGAAAGATTGAACTCATGCTCGGTTTTTCCCTGAGCCGGGAAGAAAAAGAGAAGGCCATGGGAATTCGGACCATTAACGATATCCTTGATTATATCGAGCGGATTCAGTCGGCTCATCAGTCTTAAAACGGGCCCGCCTTTCCATGAAACGACGAGTTGTTGTTACCGCCTGTTCCGCCATCACTCCCATCGGCTATGGCAAAAATGACATCATTGCCGCCCTCAAACTGGGAAAATCCGGGGTCAAACCCCTGCGTGACGACGGCCTGCTGACAGGCCATATCCACTCCCGCGTCTTTGGTACGGTGGATTACCCGATAGAGTACGGCTTCAAGAGGCAGTACACCAAAACCATGGGGCCGGTCGCATTCTATGCCTGCCGGGTGGCAAAGGATGTGTTGGAGCAGTCGGGCCTTGATCAGGAGTTTATCACCTCGGGCAGGCTCGGAGTGGCCTTTGGTTCCACCCATGGCAGCCCGACGGTCCAGCGCAATATTTACAAGACCTTCTTCAATAACCTGGAAGAAGAGTTTTCTTCCATCGGCGCGGTGGATTATCTCCGTTCCATGGTCCATACCACGGCAGTCAATATTACAAGAATGTTCGGCATCACCGGTCGGGTTATTGCCTCGTCAACCGCCTGCACCACCTCCAGTCAGGCCATCGGTTTCGGCTATGAGATGGTCAAGTACGGCATGCAGGATGCCATGATCTGCGGCGGGGCCGATGAATATGACACCACCACGGTTGCCGTCTTTGATAATCTGCTGGCCTGTTCGGTCGATTTCAATGACCGGCCCGAGTGCACGCCCCGGCCCTTTGATACAAAACGGGACGGGCTGGTGGTGGGCGAGGGCGGCGGCGCGGTCCTGCTGGAGGAGTATGAATCGGCAAAAAGGCGGGGGGCGAATATCCTGGCCGAGGTTATCGGATTCGGCTGCAACAATAACGGTGGTGACCTTATCCTGCCCAACCTGGACGGCATAACCGCAACCCTGCGCCTGGCGTTAAAGGATGCCGGAATTACCCCGGAACAGGTTGACGTGATCAGCGCCCATGCCACCGCCACCAAGATGGGGGATGTGATCGAGGCCCAGGCCATTGATGCGGTATATGGTGACGGCCCGCTGGTGACCGGCCTCAAAAGCTACATGGGGCACACCATGGGGACCTGCGGAGTTATTGAACTTACTTTGATGCTCTACATGATGGAACAGGGATTTGTTGCTCCCACCCTGAACCTGGAAACTGTCGATCCCCGCTGCGCCATGCTCAACCATGCCCGTGAGATCAGGGTGGGGGATATCAACATTGCCGCAATGCAGAACTTTGCCTTTGGCGGGGTCAACACCTGTCTGCTTCTTCAAAATGGCCGGCAGACAACCGCGTAGTCCCGTTTTTGCCCGGTGGAGCGACCGGCTCAGTGACGTCGGGGTTACCCTTATCTGCTGGGCCTACTTTACCTTGGGTTTTGTGGTTTTTTTCTCCCATCGGTACGTCTTTGCCTACCTGTTTTCCCGGCAGCGGGAAACAGCCTTCCAGCGTTTGACCAGTCGGTTCTATCAGGGATTTTTTCGACTCCTCAGGTGTATTGCACCACGCCATCACTGGCGGATAGATGAACGGATTGCCGGTCTTAGTTCTTCGGTTATAGTCTGCAACCATCTTTCCTATCTGGATCCGATTCTGTTGATTTCTCTGCTCGAACGCCAGAAAACCATTGTCAAAACAAAATTCTTCAGGGTACCGATTTTTGGCTGGCTCATACGCAATGCCGGTTATTTCCCTGCCGATGGCGAAGGGGCGTTCGGCGGGATGATGATTGATCAGGTCGGGCGGATGAATGACTATCTTGCCGGAGGCGGAAACCTGTTCGTGTTTCCTGAAGGCACCAGAAGTCGGGACGGTGCGGTCGGTCCTCTCAACCGGGGTGCCTTGAAGATCGCCCGACTTTGCAGGGCGCCGATCTATGTCCTGCATCTGGCCGGCACGGAGAAACTCTTTACGCCCGGGAAATTTTTTTTTAACACCCGCCTGAACAATACCATTTCCCTGACAATAGTTGACCGTATTGATCAGGAGCCCGGGAGGGAACTCTCTCTGGCCGAGCTTGAGCATCGGATTCGACAGGCGCTGGTGCCCGGCGATTTCGAACCGGCACGGTAGAACAACCGGAATACATCAGGGCGTCCGGCCCTGTCACTGCTGGAGAAGGTGCTATGAAAGTTATTTTGATATCCATGCCCGATGTCGTGCCGATTATTATCCATGAAGCGGCTTTTCATCTGCCCAATCACGGTATCGCCTCGGTCGGCGGCAATATTGATCCGGAACATGATGTTTTTTTGATAGATCTGGTACGAAAACGGCGTTCCATCAAGAAATATCTTACCCGGACCATCCATAGGATCAAACCTGATCTGATCGGCCTGTCGGCCATGGCCTGGCAGTACGACACCTGTGTACGGATTGCCCATCTGATCAAAGAACTCCGGCCGCAGGTAAAGATCGTCATCGGCGGCTATCATGCCACCCTGATGCATGAGGAAATTGCCGGATCCGGGGAGGCGCAGTGGATCGACTTCATGATCCGCGGCGAAGGGGAAGAGGCATGCAGGCGTCTGGTCAATGCCATGGCCGGACGTGATACATTTGACGATATATCCGGGCTCTCCTTCAAAAGAGATGGGACATTCGTGCATAATCCACGGGGGGAAAACCTCGACCTTGCCACCCTCAAGCTGCCGATCCGGGATAAACGCCGCTTGACCTGGGGGTATCATATTGTTAACTCCAAGATCGAACTTCTCGAGACCTCCAGGGGATGTACCCGTTCCTGTAATTTCTGCAGCATGAAACACATGTACGGCCGGACATTCCGGACCTATCCCATCCCTCGTGTGCTCGAAGACCTTGACGATATTTATTATAAGAGAAAAGTCCGGTGGGTGTTTATCACCGATGACAATATGGTGCTGAATCCCGGACGTGTCATGGAGCTCTGTGACGCGATCATTGCCAGAGGATATAAAAAACTCAATCTTGTTGTGCAGGCCGACTGTATCTCCATGGCAAAAAATGAAAAGATGGTGAAGAAGATGGCACAGGCCGGGTTTCGCTCGGTCTTCCTCGGTATTGAAAACGGCTCGAAAAAGAACTTGAGTGTTGCCGGCAAGGGCGATATTGTGGCTGCTTCCCGAAAGGCAATTGAAAATTGTCATGAACATGGCATGATGGTCATCGGCGGCTTGATCTTTGGTTTTCCTGAAGATGACGAAGACTCGATCAGGGAAAACTATGAATTTTTCAAGAGTATCGGGGCCGACGCTGCCTACTGCCAGATTATCACCCCCTACCCGAAGACGGGGATGCGGGCTCAGCTCATGGCCGACGGTCTGATTACCAATGCGACCGATTTGAAAAAGTACAACGGCCTGTGGGCCAATGTGCGGACAAAGTACCTGAGCTCCGATGAGCTTCAGTACCAGTTCTGGTACCAGCGCCAGGTGGTGCTTGGCTGGTGGGATCCCCCTGCTTCCGCGCGTCGGCGAGGCCGGATATGGACCTCAATCTGGCGTTTTTTGTTCAAACCTTTATTAAAAATACGTTACCGTAAGATCATGAAGAAATATGGCTGGGAGGGACGTTACCAGCGTGAAGTACAGCGGTGGGAACGGATGAACAGCTTCAGGGATCTGGAAGGATATTAGTAAGATGCAGATATATAATCTTGAGTTCACCGAGGCGGAAATCAAACAGGCTGTGGCTGCCGATCGGCTGTTGTCCATGGAAATCGAGTTCAGCCGGATCTGTAACTTTCGCTGTTCATACTGCTATGTCGCCGACAAGAGTGAATGTACAAATGAACTTTCCCGGGCGGAAATCAAAGATACAATTCTGCAGGCAAAGGCATTGGGGGCCCGCAAAATAATTATCCTGGGCGGTGAGCCCAGTATTTATCCGCATCTGGTGGAGATGGTCCGCTTCCTTGGTCGGGAAGGGCTTGAAGTCGAGATGTTTACCAATGGTACCGGTATAGATGCCGAGATCGCTGCAATCCTGGCCCGGGAGCGGGTTCGGGTGGTGTTAAAGATGAATTCACGGGAGAAAGAACTTCAGGATCGTCTGGCCGGAAAAAAAGGGGCGTTTCAAATAATTTCCAAGGCCCTCACCACCCTGCAGGAGGCCGGTTATCCTTCGGAAGAGCTGTTCCTGGCCATCAGTACCGTAATCTGCAGGCAGAATATCGGTGAGCTGCCGGCGATGTGGAAGTGGCTGCGACAGGAAAATATCGAACCCTATTTCGAGGTGATCACCCCCCAGGCAAATGCGCTTGAAAATTCATGGCTCACGGTTGATTCAGGGGAGCTGAAGGCGCTGTTTATGCAGCTCTCCGCTATTGATCAGCAGGAATTTGGTCGGCACTGGGAGCCACAGCCGCCCCTTGTCGGCAACAAGTGCATGCGCCATCAGGTCTCCTGCGTGGTGACCGCAACCGGTGATGTCATGCCCTGTGTCGGGGTGACAATACCCCTGGACAATGTCCGCAACAGTCCGCTTGCCGATATTTTGAAAAACAGCGAGGTGGTCAATAATCTGAAAAATTATCGGGAGATGATCAAAGGGGAGTGTCGCAGCTGCGAAAAGGCGGACGAGTGCTATGGCTGTCGGGGCGCAGCCTATCAGATGACCGGCGATTATCTGGCCTCCGATCCAACCTGCTGGCGCAATGATTCGTGTCGGAAATTATGAGCGAGTTACCATTAAGGGGTTGCGAAAACAATGAGTTATCAACCCCGTGATCAGGTACGTTCAAGCAGGCCTGCGAGTCAGGTAAGCGAGCCTGCGAGACTCCGGGTAAGCGAGCCCGCGAGACTCCGATAGCCGGCCTGTGTGAGCTGCTCTGATCGGACGGAGAGGTGGATAAGGGCAGACTTCGAGCGCGGACTCCGTGGGGTGCTGGGGAACGCTTACCCATGAAACCATGTGGCCTTTGACTTGATGGTAATGGCCAAAAGAGTGGAAAAAGAAGGGTTGACAACGGGGTTGATCCTGTTTATTCATATGAACAATTGATCAAATGTGAGAAGATGAAAAAAGAAAGAACCGTCATTTTGCAGGGAGAGCAATGCCGTTGCCGCTGTATCCACCGGGATCGTGTTGATGCTGCCCATGAGCACGCCCTTGCCTCCCGGGAAAATGAAAAACTTGCTACTCTGTTCAAGGCCATGGGGGATCCCAACAGGTTGAGGATATTGTGGGCTCTGAACCGGGAAGAAATGTGTGTCTGCGACCTGGCTCAGTTTATTGGTGTAACTGAATCTGCAGTGAGTCATCAGCTGCGCCAGCTCAGAGGATTACATCTGGTTGCTAATCGACGTGAGGGGCCTGTGCTTTATTACCGCCTGGATGATGATCATGTCCGTGACCTGATAGAGCTGGCACTGGAACATCTGCGGGAAGAATAGCCGGACTGCGAAGACGGCAAACAGAGGACGCAACCGTTCACCGGGATGTCATGCCCCTGGCATTACATCCAAATTGTAAACGTTTACCAGAGGACAGGAGACGACAGAGGGTGAGACCATGGTAACTTTTTTGTATGATATTCTATTGGCTTCATGGGACCTGCTCCAGCAGGCTTCCATATACATTTTATTCGGGCTGCTGATCGGCGGCCTGCTGAAAGTCTTTTTATCTCCGGCCTATGTCGCAAGTCACCTGGGGAGCGGCCGTTTCAGTTCGGTCTTCAAGGCCGCCCTGTTTGGTATTCCAATTCCGCTCTGTTCCTGTGGAGTATTGCCCGCGGCGGCTTCCCTGAAAAAGCAGGGGGCCAATAACGGCGCAACCACCGCCTTTTTGATTTCAACGCCGGAATCAGGTGTGGATTCCATCTCTATCACCTGGGCACTGCTTGACCCGATCATGACCGTTGCCCGGCCTGTTTCCGCTTTTATTTCCGCCTTTGTCGCCGGAATAGCGGAAAATATTCTTAATCCACCGGATACGGAAAAACGGCCGACACCTGACTTGAGCTGTCCCATCGACAACTGCTGTGACGGGATTGACTGCCCGCCCGCAGAGCACAAAAGGCATCATAGTTTTCAAAATAAATTCAAGGTGGGCATCAAATATGCCGCAACCGATCTCTGGGCCGAACTTGCCGGCTGGTTTTTTGTCGGCATTCTGCTGGCCGGGATTATAACGGTGCTGGTTCCAGATGATGTGGTTTCCCGGTACCTGGGGGGCGGTCTCTCTTCCATGCTGTTCATGCTGGCCTTCGGCATTCCTCTGTATATCTGTGCTACAGCGTCAACCCCCATTGCCGCCGCCTTTATCATGAAAGGGGTCAGTCCGGGAACGGCCCTGGTCTTCCTCCTGGTCGGCCCGGCCACCAACGCGACTTCATTGTCGGTGCTGGTTGGTTTGCTCGGTAAACGGGCAACGCTTTTGTATTTAGCCTCTATTGCCGTTGTCAGCGTAGTCTGCGGCCTGGCCGTCGACGCAATCTATCTCGGCTTGGGAATTTCCGCCGTAGCCGTGGTCGGGCAGGCGGCTGAGGTGCTGCCCGAATGGCTGATGACTGCGGCAACGCTGCTGCTGCTTGTTCTCTCCGTCAAGCCGTTGTACGCTATCGTCGGTGGATGGTTCGGAAAGGGCGATGGCTGCGGCTGTTCCTCCGATTCCTGCAGTACCGGCCATGACCATGGTCACGCCCATTCTCACCATGATCATGACCATGGTGACACCACGGATACGGCCTGTGGCTGTGGAGGCGCCTGCACAACTCCGGAAGAGATCGTGCCGATCCAGCCTTTAGCTGATTTGAAAGGGAGTAAGCCGCTGTGAACGCACCGGCAACAGGGAACTCTCCGGGTATGATCCTGCCCATGGCCAAGGAAATACCATCCGGGGCAGGGGAGTTCCGGCTGCCTTCAACGGACCAGCCGTTTGTTCTGGGAACGGTTGTCACTGCGGTCGGCCCGGTGCCGCAGATCGGTTCCGAGCTTTTCTGGAGAGATCTGCGGGGACGGTATCTGGTCCGCTGGAATATCGGCCGTGATTGTTATTCGGTCGAACCCGGGCTTTACGCCCTCGGCCATCCTCGGGATGACAGCCCGGTTATGGTGACCGCCAACTATAAGCTGACCTTTGACCTGCTTCGGCAAACCCTGAGCGGTCGGGACCTGTGGATTCTCGTTCTGGATACCAAGGGCATCAACGTCTGGTGCGCCGCCGGTAAGGGGACATTCGGCACTGAAGAGCTGCTGGACCGTATCCAGGCCTCCCGGCTGGCAGAAGTGGTCAGCCATAGGAGGTTGATTGTGCCCCAGCTCGGGGCTCCGGGTCTTGCCGCTTTTGAAATACAGAAATATGCCGGGTTCAGGGTCGTTTACGGTCCGGTTCTGATGGAAGATCTCCCCGCCTTCCTGGAAAACGACTGCCGGGCAACTCCTGAAATGCGGATCAAAAAATTTCCGCTTAAGGAGCGGCTGGTGCTGGTGCCGGTGGAGGTCATGCAGGGGTTGCAACAGGGAATCCCTCTCATGCTGTTTTTTCTACTGGTTGCAGGGCTGGCAGGCGACGGCCCCTTCCTGAACGCCGCCCTTGTTCACGGTCTGCCTCCTGCGCTTTCGGTTCTGACGGGCATTATTGCCGGAACTATTGTCACGCCGATTCTGCTGCCATGGATTCCCGGCAGGCCCTTCAGCGTCAAAGGCGCACTTGCCGGGCTGGTTCTTTTTTTCCTTGTTTTTATCGTATCCGGTGCAGACGGCAGTGGCTATTTCATGCTGGAACCGATATCATGGCTGTTGATCACCCTGGCCGTTTCTTCCTGGCTGGGTATGGCCTTTACCGGGGCCTCAACCTTTACCTCGCTCAACGGGGTGCGGAAAGAGATGCTGCGAGCCATGCCTGCTCAGTTTGCCGGGCTGGTCCTCGGGATCGGGTTGTGGGGAGCCTCATTCTGGCTCGGTTAAGAAGGAGAGTTGATTACATGGCTGAATTACGCTATCTGGAAGATGTGGTCACCCTGGAATGTGACCGGGATCGATGCATCGGCTGCGGTATGTGCAGCGTGGTCTGTCCTCATGGTGTCTTTGTGCTTGAGGAGAGAAAAGCCGTTATGGCGGCACGCAATCTGTGCATGGAATGCGGGGCCTGTATGCGTAATTGCCCTTCCGGGGCAATCACCGTCGAGGCCGGAGAGGGCTGTGTGCGGGGAGTAATAAATGAACTGCTCGGTATTGAGGGGCCGTGTTGCTGATCTCTCTTACCGGTTGTCCACCAGTCCCGATGATCAGTTGTACGAAAAGTGCACAATCCCTCTCAAACAACCTGTGTTCGCAACAGGTATGTCCCTAATCTTTTTCAGAGACAAATGAACCTCTTAATTTACGGCGCCACTGAACTTGGCTACATGATCGCGCTGCGCCTGTACCAGGAACACAGTGTTACGCTGATGGATGATCTGGAGAAGCTGCCGGATAAATTCAATAATCTGGATATCAGTTTTATCAGCGGCAGCGGTGCTGATGTTGATGCTCTGGAACAGGCGGACATGAAAAAATGCGGACTGTTTATTGCCTGTGCCGGACTGGATGAGGCAAATATAGTTGCCTGCTGGACGGTTAAAAAGATTGTCGATATTGAGACAATCTGTTTTGTCCGTACCATGGAACTCTATCGAAATCTTTCCTCTCCCAAGCAGCACCGGTATCTGACCCGCTATGATATTGACACAATCATCTGGCCGGAACAGCTTCTGACTCAGGATATCTTTCGGATTATATCCGTCCCTGACGCCGTTGATGTGGAATATTTTGCCGAAGGACGGGCAAAGTTGTTTGAGTACCGGATCAAGGAGGATTCGGTCCTGCGCGACACCAGGGTCATGGATTGCTCTTTTCCCAAGGATGTACTCATTGTCGGCATTACCCGTAATCATAACCTTTTTATCCCTGACGGCTCAACCAGAATTCTGGCCGATGACAAGGTTATTTTCATGGGAACAGGAGTGGCCCTGGACAGCCTGGCCGGGAGTATTTTTCGAACGAGGGACAGTATAAAAACCGCGGTCCTTATCGGGGGCGGCAGCGTTGGTTTCATGCTGGCCCGGAAGCTTGAACAGGCCGGGATAAAGGTCAAACTTATCGATCACGACAAGGACCGCTGTGTGTTTCTTGCAGATAAGTTGAAGAAAAGCTTAATATTGCACGGGGATGGAACCGATCTGGAACTGCTGGAGGGTGAATTTGTCGGTGATGCCGGTGTGATCGTCTGTATCACCAATAACGATGAAAAGAATCTGCTCTGTTCGCTGTTGGTCAAACAGCTCGGTTCAGATCGGAGAATTATAACCAGGGTGAGTAATATCCGGACCGCCCAGCTCTTTGAGCGGGTCGGTATTGATGTTGTGGTCTCGCCCCGGGAATCCGCTTTAACGGAACTGCTCAACAGGGTGCAGGCACGCGATGTGGACATTCTCGCCCTGGTGGAAGGCGGGCAGGGGGAGGTGTTGCGCCTGACCCTGCCGGATGATTTTCCTGATACCAGGGTTATTGATTTGCAGTTTCATGTGAGGGCCGTGATCGGCGTGGTGAAACGGGGGCGACGTCTCATTGTTCCATGTGGAGAAACTGAAATCAAAGCCGGTGACCAATTAAAGATTTTCACCATGGCAGAGGATGCCGAAGCCGTTAAGAGACTCTTTATTAAATGAAGTTAGCAACAATTCTGAATGCCCTGGGCCTCATTCTGGTCGCCTTTGGTATAATTATGCTGACGCCGATAGCTGTTGCGGTTATGCACCGGGAATATTCCTCGATTCTTCCCTTTGTTACGGCCTCGCTCACTGCGGTCGCGCTTGGTCTTCTCTTTCGGAAATATGGTGGATTCTCTAGAAATTTCGATGAGTTGAAACGAAATGAAGGGCTGTTGATTGTTGCCCTGGCCTGGGTCGTTACCGCAGCCATGGGCGCAATACCGTATTTATTTTACGGCCTGAGTCCACTGGATGCCTATTTTGAATCCATGTCGGGCATCACCACCACCGGCGCTACCATTCTGATTGATTTCTCGCTCTACCCCAAGGCCTTTTTTTTCTGGCGCAGTCTCAGTCAATGGCTTGGCGGTATGGGGATAATCGTTTTGTTTGTGGCTATTCTACCCCAGTTTGCCGTGGCCGGGCGTCAGATGTTTTTTGCCGAGGCTCCAGGCCCGACCGAGGAAAAGGTAACCCCGCG
>DRKH01000451.1 GCA_011051825.1 Desulfobulbus sp. | reverse complement strand
CCGCCCGACCAGGCCACCAGGATGGCGGAAAAAACCATTAAGGTGGTGGTCATGGATTTGAACTGCAGGTAGAGAATAACCATGATAACCAGCAGGGCCAGGGGCAGAATGATGGAGAGCCGCTTCTGGGCCCGGATCTGGTTTTCATAGTTGCCGGCAAAGGTGTAGGATACTCCGGCAGGAAGGATCAATTCACCGGTGTTTATCTTGTCCTTTAAAAAGGCCTTGGTGTCCTCGACCACATCGACCTCGGCAAAACCGGGCCGCTTGTCGAAAAGGACATAAGCGGTGAGAAAGGTATCCTCACTCTTGATCATCTGCGGACCGCGGGCGTAGCGGATATCCGCCAGCTGGATCAGTGGAATCTGTTCTCCGCCGGGCGCGGTCACCAGAATGTGTTTCAGGGCTTCAATTGAATCCCGCCGTTCGCGCAGGTATCGGACCCGGACCGGGTAACGTTCTCTACCCTCGACCGTGGTGGTGATCATCTTGCCGCCGACCGCCACTGCGATCACCTCCTGCACCTTGCCGAGCTGAATACCGTAGCGGGCAATGGCCTCGCGATCAATGATGATCTCCAGGTAGGGTTTGCCCACCACCCGGTCGGCAAGCACGGTCAGTGGAGCCACGGACGGTACCTGTTTGACCAGTCGCTCCAGCTGCAGGCCCACCTGTTCAATGGTCTTGAGATCCGGTCCCTTGACTTTGATTCCCATTGGGGCCCGCATGCCGGTCTGCAGCATGACGATACGGGTGGCAATGGGCTGGAGTTTCGGGGCCGAGGTCACGCCGGGAACTTCGGCTGCCGCAGTAATGAGATTCCAGATATCATCGGAGTTGCGGATACCGGGCCAGGCCTCACGACCGGGATTTATGCCCGGATCAAGCGGAGCCCGCCAGACCCGGAATGGTCTGCCCCCCGGATCGACGACCAGAGCTCCGTCGGCATCACGTTCAAAGCGGCCCTGCACCAGATAGGGCGCGCCGTCCGGGGCCTTGAGCGGAACACCGGCCGGGCTTCGAAAGAAATCTTTTTTATCCCGGCGATAGGCAAAGCGCTGCCGGTTGCCCTTGTCATCGAGCAGGTATTCCGGAGAATAGTTGATGATGGTCTCAATCATGGACAGCGGGGCCGGGTCAAGCGGGGTTTCAGCCCGGCCCAGCTTGCCGACCGCAGATTCAACTTCGGCAATTTCCGTAATGGCCCTGTCCTGGTAGGCTAAAACCTCCTGTACCTCGGAGAGACCGGCATGGGGCATGGTGGTGGGCATATAGAGAAAAGAACCCTCGTCCAGGGGCGGCATGAATTCCTTGCCGAGTCCGGGAAAGCTGTGCGACAGGGCCACCATGGGGCTGGAGTGACGAATGGTTTCCGGCATCCACCTGCTGAGTCGCGGTACCCCGAGCCAGATCATCGCTCCCAGCAGGGTGACCAACATTGGAATGAGGAGAAACAGGGCCTTATGGTGCAGGCACCAGGCGAGCAGGCGTGGATACAGGTACTGAAAGAGTTGCAGTCCGCCGAGAATACTCCCGATCATCAGGCCGACAAAGAGGATGTTGGCCAGATTGCCCTTCTCCACCCCGAGCGGTTGCCAGCTATGGGCCAGCAGCAGGGTGATGATGATAATTGCAATCCAGCTTTCAATCCGGCCAAGGGCCAGCATGAGACGCCTGGGCAGCCATTTGAGAATAAAGCGGTAGACACCGAAACCGACCAGGATCAGGCCGAAAATATGGACCTTGAGGGCGAGCAGGGTTCCCGAAATAATGAGCAGCAGCGGCATGACGAACTGGATCATGCCCGGTCTGTGGCCTTTTTTGGCCCTGGCAAACAACAGGTGAGCCAGCACCGGCAGAACGGTGAGGGCGATCACCACCGAGGCGATCAGGGCAAAGGTCTTTGTATAGGCCAGGGGCCGGAACAGCTTACCCTCGGCCGACTGCATGGTGAAAACCGGCAGGAAGCTGACAATGGTGGTGGCCACCGCCGTCAGGACCGCGCTGCCGACCTCGGTTGCCGCGTCATAAATAATGTTGAGGGTGGGTTCATCCGGATCCGCCTCGTCAAGCTTGGTCAGGATGTTTTCACAGATGATAATTCCCATGTCGACAATGGTACCGATGGCAATGGCAATACCGGACAGGGCGACCACGTTGGCATCAACTCCGAAAACCTTCATGCCGATAAAGGCCATCAGCACGGCCAGCGGCAGCAGGGCCGAGATCAGAAAGGAGCTTTTGAAGTGCATGACCGTGACCAGAACCACGATGATGGTGATCAGTATTTCCTGGCCCAGGGCTGTTTTCAGGGTCCCCAGGGTTTCATAGATCAGGCCGGAACGGTCATAGAACGGGACAATGGTCACCTTGCTGATGGTGCCGTCGGCCAGGGTCTTGCTCGGCAGGCCGGGGGTGATCTCCTTGATCTTTTCTTTGATCCGCTCAATGGCGGCCAGCGGGTTATCGCCATAGCGGACCACGGCCACCCCGCCCACGGCCTCAACTCCGGCCTTGTCCAGGACCCCGCGTCTCAGGGCCGGGCCCAGACTCACGGTGGCCACGTCGGAAACCCGGATCGGGATATTATCGACCGCCTTGATCACCGCCTTTTCCAGGTCGGAAAGACTTTTGATAAATCCGATTCCGCGGATGACATATTCCACCCGGTTTATTTCAATGGTTCGGGCGCCGACGTCGATGTTGGACTGTTTAATAGCCCTGAAGACCTCTTCCAGGCTGACGCCCTTATCATGCATGGCGTCCGGGTCAACGTCAATCTGGTACTCCTTGACAAAGCCGCCCACCGAGGCAACCTCGGAAATGCCGCTGACTCCCATCAGGGCGTAACGGACATACCAGTCCTGGATTGAGCGTAGTTCGGCAAGGTCCCAGCCCCCGACCGGATTCCCCTTGGGATCACGGCCTTCCAGGGTATACCAGAAAATCTGGCCCAGGCCGGTGGCATCCGGGCCCAGGGTCGGTCTGACCTCGGGAGGCAGGGTGCCCTGGGGCAGGCTGGCCAGTTTTTCCAGCAGCCGTGATCTGGACCAGTAGAATTCCACGGAATCATCAAAGATCACATAGATCGAGGAAAAACCGAACATGGAATAGCTGCGCACGGTTTTGACCCCGGGCAGGCCGAGCAGGGCCACGGTAAGCGGGTAGGAAACCTGGTCTTCCACATCCTGGGGCGAGCGTCCCGGCCATTTGGTGAACACGATCTGCTGGTTCTCACCGATATCGGGTATGGCATCCACCGGGACCGGATCGCGGGGCAGGCCGCCGATGGAGAGATTAAAGGGGGCAACCATGACCCCCCAGCCGGTAACGGCCAGGAGCAGCAGGCCGATGATGACCTTATGCAGCAGGCAGAAGCGTATGATTGCGCCGACCAGAGAGGTTGCCGGAGGGAGTTGCTGGCTGGAATTCGTCATGTTGGTTGTATCTGGAAATCGCCCGGCAAGTGCTGCCGATCCGGGCTGTTTTCATCCATGGTTATGGTTTTGGTAACTGTTCAGGAGCATCCCGTCTCTGCACGGTCAGGCCTGATTCACATAGGAATCACTATAGTCCACAGGCCTGACTGCACAGATATGGAGCACTCCTGAACAGTTGCTTGGATTTTAAAATATGGTCCAGTGGTGCCGGTTTATTGGCTGATCTGCCTGCGGACTTCACCACAGTTCAGCATCATGGTGCCATAGTAGGGGTTTTTTATTTTCTCAGAGGCGGACAGCCAGGTGGCGCCCTTGTTGTCGAAGGCCATGGGGCAGAACAGGACAAACAGCGGTTTACTGTCGCTGCTGCCGAAGGTTTCAATGATCCGGGTCATGGTCTTGCTGAGCGGATAAAAACCACTCCGGATATCGTCCAGGCTTTCGGCCGTCTGCAGAAGGCGGATATCCTCGCTAAGTTGATTACCCAGGTCGGAGCCCTGCTCATATCCTGTTTCGTCAAGGCCGGTGATCACCGGTTCTGCCAGGGACGCCAGGGCGGTGCTGTCTGCAAGGGCGCCTTCAACGTCATCGGCACTGAGGTGGTGCTGCAGATCGAGATAGCGGGCAAGCAGAACCGTTATTTTTTTCCTCAGTTCCGCTGATCCGAGGATCGCGGCGGCCTGGTCATGGAGGCCGAAACGACGTCTGATCTGATTGAAATGCTCGGCCAGAGTTGCATACATCTGTTCTGTTTCACGGTCGTTTTCAGCCTCTTCCAGCAAGGTAAGATCACAGGTGAGCAGCATGGATAATTCCCGCCAGCTCAGGCGTTCATTTTCGGCGAGCTTTTCGGTCTTGATCTCGGCCAGGCTGGCGGAAAATTTTTTCAGGGCCGTGGACTGCCGGGCCTTGTCTTTCTCATGGATCGCCCTGGAGAGTTCGGCAAAGCTGCGGTTGAGCATGTTGAGCCTGGAGACGAAAAGTGAGGGCAGGGAAAGGTTCGGATCCGCCGGTTCTTCCAGGTACGGGTTCATCAGGGAGGGACGGGCCTGGAGCTGGATGGCGGAGTCTATCTTGAAGTTGCCGCGGGTAACTACGAGTTCACCTTCCCGCAAGCCCTTTTTCACTTCAAAGTAGTCTCCCCGCCGGGGACCGAGGATAACCTCTCTACCCACATATACTCCTGCCCGGTCCGGGAGCTGTACGTAGACCAGTGCCCGCTTGCCGGTTACCAGGGGAGCGGAGGCCGGGATGAGCAGCGGCTCTGTTCCCGGAACACTGTTTTCCATGCCGGCGGCTGTGGCCCGGACAAACATGCCGGGCTTGAGTTTTGCATCTTTGTTGTCCACATTGAGGCGGACGCGGATGGTTCTGGTTTTGTTGTTCACCAGCGGGTCAATATAGGCCACCTCGCCTTTAAATAAGGTTCCTGGATAGGATTCCACCGTGAACTGAACCTGTTGGCCAAGAGTGATGGACTGGAGATCCGATTCATAGGCCTCGAGAATGACCCAGACCCGGTCAAGGTCGGCCAGGGTGTAGATAGGGGTGCCGGTCTTGACATACATCCCCTCGTTGACATCTTTTTTAATGACGATACCGCTCATGGGCGCGGTCAGGGTGATATGATCAGTAGGTTTACCCTGTTTTTCAATGGCCTGAAGCTGGCCGTTGCCAAGTCCCAGCAGCCGGAGTTTCTCCCTGCTCGCCGCCAGGGTACGACCGGCCGTTTTTTTGATGATTTCATTGCCGGACCGTTCCGCCCGTTTGAGGGCTATGGAGGATTGGATAAGCTCGGCCTGGGCGGTGAGCAGTTCGGGGCTGTATACCTTGGCCATGGGTTGGCCGCGCCGGACATGGGAACCGGTGTAGTCGACAAAAAGCTTGTCGATACGACCACTGACCCAGGAGGTAATGGTCCCCACCCTGGTTTCATCATAGTCCACTTTGCCGACCATACGGATTTCTATGGCTGCCCTGCCGCGGATCACCGGGCGGACCTCGACCCGGGCCAGTTTTCGAGCCCGTTCGTCAAAGGATATCTGGCGCAGACTCTGCCGGTCTACGTCTTTTTCCTTTTGTACCTCTATCAAATCCATAAAGCAGATCGGACATTGGCCGGCTTCCGGCAGTTGTATCTGCGGGTGCATGGAACAGGTCCAGACGGTCTCCGCCGCCCGGGCGCCGGAAGCTCCTGCAAACAGCAGGAGCAGGAAGAGGGGGAGAACAAGAACTCGGCAAGAGACCATCTGCATTTTGGAAGGCCTATTTTTTAGTACTGTCGGTATCAATTTTTTCTGGCTCCTGACCCATTTTCTTTAATTTCTGAATATATTTTTCCGGATTTTTTTTGAATTCAGGTGGACAACCCAGGCAGCAGAAATAGACCCGCTGACCCTTGTAATCGGCATACAGCTTCTTGTTGATCTTGCCCCCCATGACCGGACAGGTTGTCTGGGGCGCGGCAAAGGCGCCTCCGGCCATGGACAGCGACAGAAAGAGAGCAAGGGTGGTGGCAATGGTGAGTGTTTTCAAAGTATGCATACGTTTATCCTCTTGGTTATGGTGTATTCACCTGCGAAAGGGGGCACATGTCCCTGTCGCAACTTAATTCCTAATTCCTAATTCCTAATTCCTAATTCCTAATTCCTAATTATTCATTATTCCAGTCGGCCAGGGTCATGGCCGCCCGGGCCTCAAGCCGGGCAACGGCCAGGGCCCGGTCGGCAATGGCCCGGCTTTCCGCAAGTTCAAAATTGAGCAGGTTCTGTTCTGCGTCAATGAGTTCCAGGATGGATAACTGGCCGCTTTGAAAACCATTGATGGCCACCTCCAGCTGCTGTCTGGTCTTTGGCAGCAGATCATCCCGGTAAAGGGTGATTCTACGCTCTGCCTCCCGGTACCCATACAGAGAGCGTTCAATTTCGGTGGCAAGCAGAAGTACCTGCTGCTGCTGAAGCGATCGGGCTGAACTGATTGTCGCTTCCTGTTCAGCCACCTTGCCATGGCGTCGATCACGGAAAACGGGAAGGTTGATTGTCAGACCGGCAATAACCGGATCCTTGCCACTGTCCTGCGGGGCGCCGAATTCAGCCGATCCGGTGAGAATGGTTTTCAGACTGAAATTAAAGTCAGGGTAAAAATCCCGTTCAGCCAGCTCCCGTCCGGTCCTGGCCCGGGCGACACGTTCCCGGGCTTCATGGAGAACCGGGGCGTTTTCCAGGGCAATGGACAGTATCTCCTCTTCTCCTTTGCTCAGCACAGCCCGGGGAAGAACGGTCGGCAGTGCCCGGGCGCGTTCAGGTTCGGTTCCGAGCAGGCTGTTGATCTGGATGCGCAGCGGTTCGGCCTGGTCTATAAGGGATCGGTCTTTTTCCTCGGATTTTGCCAGTTCGATCTGGATTTTCAGGACATCGAAATAGGTGGATTTCCCGCTGGTGTATTGACTGCGGGCAACACCTTCAAGATACCGTAACAACTCAATATTATCAGACAATGTTTTCCTGGATCGGCCAAGGTAGCCATACTCGACATAGGCCTCCTTTACCTGCCTGGCCACATCAAGTTCCACTGCAGCCAGCCGGATTCCGGCAATGGCCGCATCGTGGTCGCTCAGTTTGCGGAGCAGGGAGAGTTTATTGAACCAGGGGATGGCCTGACTCAGTCCGATGGCCGCATTCTGGGGTCCGGTCCGGGTTTCTATCGGAACCAGGTAATACTGCACGTTGAGTTTCGGGTCCGGCAGCACTCCGGCCTGGCGAACCCGCTCCGTGGAAGCGCGCAATCCGGCCCGGGCCGCAAGCAGGGTGTCGTTGCCTGTCAGGGCCTGCTCCAGGTAACCGGCCAGTGTGGGGGGGCCGTCGGCAAGACAGGGTCCGGCGGCCGCCGGCATAAGGGCCAGTAAAAGGAAAATAATGGGGAATTTTTTATCTATCATGCCTGCAGGGATACGCCGTAAGATCAGAATTTTTTTTATTCTTATCCCATTGCAATTTAAGGTCCGAAACGGGTGAAAAGAAGATCCTGCTCCTCAACTTGTGGGAATAAATAGGTAAAATTCGAACTCCTGTTGTCGGTTCCTGTTCTGTGCAGGGCCGGGAATTCGAGCAGTGAAGAATATTCTTCAGCTGGTTGAAGAATATTCTTCACTGCTGCCGGGAAACTCTTTTAAAACCTGCTTGACTGGAAGGATACGTTGTGGCATTCTGTATATTAGGAGTAAAACCTAATAAACATAATTTACCGTCCGGTAAGAGTCCCTATTGCTGATGGATAGTTTTTTTCAATATAGTCGATATACACCAGAGACTGGAACGGCTTTTCCCGTCAGCACCAGGTTTCCCATTTTCATAAAGGGGTGTTCCGCCCCAACGTTTCAAGAGGAACAACAATGCCCATCTTAAGCTATCTGGCGCTGCCTCGGGATGGATCCATGGATCGGCTCTGTGCCGATCTGTCGGCTATGGAGTATTGCGAGATCATTCCGGCGGACAATCAGGAGGTGGTGGTGCTGGTGACCGATACGCCTGACGAGCAGACTGAAAAGATCCTGCAGGAAACATTGAAAAAACTGCCTTCATTACATTCATTAAGTATGACTTTTGGTCATAATGCGGAATAAAAAAATTTTTCCAGGCCACGGAATGGACTGGTCTGGTTGCCCCGGTGCACTGTTACTAAAAAAACAGGGAGAAGAGAGGAGAACATGAAATTAGACAGAAGAACATTCATCAAGTCTGCGGCAGCGAGCAGCGCCATTGCGGCGGCCGGATCAATTTTCCCTGGAATCAGCTTTGCCGACTGGAAAAAACAGGAAGGAGCCTCCGGGCAGATCAGCTGGAAAAAAGCGCCCTGTCGTTTCTGCGGCACCGGCTGCGGGGTGCTGGTCGGCGTTTCCGGTGATCGGGCGGTGGCGGTCAAGGGTGACCCTAACTGCAGTGTCAACAAGGGGCTGTGCTGTGTCAAAGGATTCCACGTCGTCCAGGCCCTGTACGGCAAGGACAGAATTCGCAAGGCCCAAGTCCGTAAGGGCGATAAGATGGTCGAGGTCCCGATCTCGGAAGCTCTGGATCTGATTGCCTCCAAGATCCAGGAAACCATCAGTCAGACCGGTAAGGATTCCGTGTCCATATACGGCTCCGGTCAGTGGACCATCCCGGACGGCTATGTGGCCTCCAAACTGTTCAAGGGCTGCCTGGGCACCAATAATGTCGAGGCCAATGCCCGCCTCTGCATGGCCAGTGCCGTGACCGGATTTATGACTTCTTTTGGTATTGATGAACCCATGGGCTGTTACGAGGATATCGAACATGCCAATGTCTTTGTGACCTGGGGCAACAACATGGCGGAAATGCATCCGGTCCTCTTCTCCCGCATGCTGGCCAGCCGCAAGCGCAGAAGTGACGTGACGGTTATCGATCTGGCCACCCGTTCCACCCGCTCCAGTCAGGCTTCCGACAAATCCATACTCTTTAAACCCAGTACCGATCTGGCGGTGGCCAATGCCATCTGTTACGAGATCATCCGTAATGACTGGGTGAACTGGGATTTTGTCAATAAGCACACCACCTTTCACAAGGGCAAGACCAATATCGGTTATGGTACCGAGGATCATTTTAAATTCAAGGATAAACCACAGGATATAACTTTTGAGGAATATAAAGAATTCCTTAAGGATTATACTCCCGAGAAGGCGGAGCGGATTTCCGGGGTCTCGGCCATGGATATAAAATATCTGGCCTCGCTGTACGGCGACCCGACCAAAAAAGTCACCTCCTTCTGGTGCATGGGCATGAACCAGCATGTGCGCGGGACCTGGATCAATAATCTGGTCTATAATATCCACCTGCTGACCGGAAAGATATCCACCCCGGGCAACAGTCCCTTTTCGCTTACCGGCCAGCCCAGTGCCTGCGGCACGGTCCGCGAGGTCGGTACCCTGACCCATAAACTGCCCCATGGGGTGGTCATGAATGAGGAACATCGAAAAATGGCGGCTGAGATCTGGGATGTGCCGCTTGCCAACATCGATCCCAAGCCCACCTATCACACGGTGGAGATGTTTCGGGCTCTGGATCGCGGCGATATCCGGTTCATGTGGATCCAGGTCACCAACCCGATGATTACCATGCCGAACCTGAACCGGTACCGAAACGGCGCCCTCAAGGATGACCGTTTTATCGTTGTTTCCGATGTCTACCCGACCCCGACCACCGATGTGGCCGATGTTATTCTGCCCGCCGCCATGTGGGTTGAACAGGAGGGCATGTTCGGCAACTCCGAGCGACGGACCCAGCATTTTGATCGGATAGTTCCCGGTCCCGGGGAAACCATGTCCGATACCTGGCAGATTATCGAGGTGGCGAGAAGACTGGGTTTTGAAAAACAGTTCCCCTGGGGTGAGGATGAGTACATTGAAAAAATCTGGGAAGAGTATCGGCGCTTCCATGCCGGTCCCAAACATAATATGGCCCCATATGCGCTGTTGAAAAAACGGTCCGGCGTACAATGGCCCTTTGTCAACGGCAAAGAAACCCGGTGGCGTTTCAATGCCAAGTATGACCCGGCCTGTAAACCGGGCAGCGATTTTGATTTTTACGGCAAGAAAGACGGCAAGGCATGGATATGGGCCCGTCCCTATGAACCGGCGGCCGAGTCACCCGATGATGAGTATAACTTCTGGCTCAACACCGGGCGGGTTATTGAGCATTGGCATACCGGCTCCATGACCCGCCGGATACCGGTTCTCCATCGAGCCATGCCCGAATCGTACGTGGAGATCAATCCCGAAGATGCGATGGATCTCGGTGTGGTCACCGGTGAGCTGGTCAAGATCATATCCCGGCGCGGATCCGTGACCATGAAGGCCTCGATCAACGGGCGCGGGGTGCCGCCGCGTGGCATGGTTTTCGTTCCCTTTTTTGATGAAAGCTACAAGATCAACGAGGTTACCCTGGATGCCTTTTGTCCCATCTCCAAACAGCCGGATTACAAGAAATGTGCAGTTCGCCTGGAGAAAGTATGATGAAACGGACAGACAAGAGAATCGGCTGTGTGGTCATTGCTTTTGGGCTCGTCTGCTTATCCTGGATGTCCATACCGGTCTCGGTGCAGGCTGCGCCCGGTATTCCCCCGGACTTCGACTCCAAGGGGGAAAAGATTTACCAGCGCTATGACCGGACCCCGCTGGCGGCAATGACCGGAACCGACGGTACCCGGACCCTGAATACTTTTTATGCTCGTCGCCAGTATCCGGGTTCACCGCCGATAATTCCGCATAAGGTGGCCAGGGCATTTTCCGGTGATACCGTCAAATGTCTCTCCTGCCATGATCGCGGGGGGTATGATGCGGAACTGGATGCCTATGCCCCGGTAACCCCGCATCCGGAAAATGAAAACTGTTTTCAGTGCCATGTGCCGGTACGGACCGAAAAGTTGTTTATGGAAAACGACTGGGTGTCCATTGATCCCCCGAAACTCGGCCGGTCTATGCTGGGTGGTTCCCCGCCCCCGATTCCGCACAGTCTGCAGCTGCGGGAAGACTGCATAGCCTGTCATACCGGCCCCGGAGCAGTGGCCGAAATCAGGGTAGAGCATGGCTCACGCGGTAACTGCCGGCAGTGCCATGTCCCGCAGGTAACGACCTCCACGTTTGAACGAAACAACTGAGAGGCAAGCAGCCATGAGCAAATTTTCTTATGCTGCCGGATTACTCCTTGGAGCTCTGGCAGCAGTCATCCTCATCAGTCAGGCTGCAACGGCATCCGGATCACCCGGTTCCGAATCGGTTAAAGATCGAATTGAACAGGCGATCGAGCCGTTTGACAGCCTGAAGGTGACAACGGCATATCCATTACCGGTCAAAACGGTTGAAGCCAAAGAACAGTATCAGGGCGGCAGCTTCAAAGTGCTGGCCCGCAAAGATCAGATAACCCGGTTCCGCTGCAGTGTCTGTCACAATGACAAAATGGTCAAGGTGCGGAACGGCGCCCTCTTCACCCACAGCGACATTCAGTTGAATCATGGTCTGGGCAGAAATCAGCTGACCTGTAATGAATGTCATGCCATCGAGAACAGGGATGTCCTGGTTGATAAACAGGGCGGGCAAATCGATTTTGATCACAGTTACCAGTTATGCGGGAAATGCCATTTTCGTCAGAAGCGTGACTGGCTGGGCGGTGCCCATGGCAAGCGGGAGACATACTGGGCCGGTGAGCGGGTGATACGAAACTGTACCAGCTGCCACAATCCGCACTCTCCAGCCTTTCCAACCAAGATGCCGGCAACATATTCTCTGCCGCTGGATGAATAGGGGTGGCCATGGATTCCGGAAACAATCAAATAGAGAAAATGCAGACAGAAAATATGCCGGAGAAAAAAAGTTCCCGTCGTGATTTCCTGAAAAATATGTCCATTGCGGCAGCTGCAGGCTCCGCAGGTCTGGTCGTCGGTGGCTGCAGCGGCACACCGGCAACCGAAAAAATGGGCCTCAAGTGGGAAGAGTATTTCAAAAAGCATTATCGGCTGATGACCCAGGAAGAAAAGGATGCCACCGTTACCCGGCTTGAACGGCTTGCCAAGCTTGAACGGGGCATTAACGTGCAGATTTCCGATCAGGGCCCCCATGAGCAGGTACTTTTCGGTTACGCCTTTAATATTTCCCGCTGCAAGGGCTATATGGACTGCGTGGAGGCCTGCGTCCGGGAGAATAACCTGGATCGAAGGACCAAAACCCAGTATGTGCGTATTTTTGAGATGGATCCCGGCCAACTGGATCCTTCTGCCGGAGATGGTCAGTATCACCATGAGGTGCCGGTAAAGAATAAATTCTACATGGGCGTGCAGTGTTTTCATTGCGAGAATGCGCCCTGTATCAAGGCCTGCCCGACCAAGGCCACCTGGCGTGAACCGGACGGGATTGTGGTGATCGATTACGACTGGTGTATCGGCTGCCGTTATTGTCTGGCTGCCTGCCCGTACTGGGGACGACGCTTTAACTGGGGCGATCCCGAGGTGCCGAAAGATGAGATCAATCTCAACCAGCATTATCTCGGCAACCGGATGCGGATGAAAGGGGTTATGGAAAAATGTACCTTTTGTATCCAGCGAACCCGTAAAGGTAAACTGCCGGCCTGTGCCGATGCCTGTCCCACCGGCTCCAGGGTGTTTGGCAACCTCCTTGATCCGAACAGTGAAATTCGCTTCGTTCTGAAAAACAAAAAGGTTTTTCGTTTCAAGGAAGATCTGGGCACTGAACCCAAGTTCTGGTATTTCATGGATTAGGATCGTCCGGAAACCACTGGGGCAACACGAAAGAAGGGAAAATAATGACAACCACCTCCAGGAAAGGATTTGCAGCTTTTATCTCGGACTGCACGCGCTGGGCCCTGAGCGGCGGCGTTGGCTACAAGATATATCTTGCTGCCCTGTTCGCCCTGATCGGCGCCGGTATCTATGCCTACTCTCAACAGTTTCGCTACGGACTGAGGATCACCGGTATGAGTGATATCGTCAGCTGGGGCCTGTACATCTCCAACTTCACTTTTTTTGTCGGGGTGGCTGCGGCTGCAGTCATGCTGATTCTTCCGGCCTATATTCTCAAAGACAAGGACCTGCACAAGGTCGTCATTATCGGCGAGGGGGTGGCGGTCGGTGCCCTGATCATGTGTCTGCTGTTTATTACCGTGGACATGGGGGGGCCGCTTAAGGTCTGGCACATGATTCCCGGGATCGGCCTGTTTAACTGGCCTTCATCCATCCTCACCTGGGACGTACTGGTCTTAAACGGCTACCTGGCCTTAAACAGCCTGGTACCGCTCTATATTCTCTACTGCAACTATCATGGCCGCAATCCGGTGGGCTGGAAATACAAACCTTTTGTTTTCCTCTCCATCTTCTGGGCCGTCTCCATTCATATGACCACCGCCTTTCTGTACCAGGGACTGCCGGCCCGGCCGTTCTGGAATAACCCGCTGCTCGGACCCCGCTTCCTGGCTTCGGCCTTTGCCGCCGGTCCGGCCGTCATCATGATGGTGCTGATCGTCATAAAGGAGAGCACCCATTACCCAATAGAAATAAATATTTTCAATAAGTTGAAGAAGATAATCGTGGTGGCGGCGATTATAAACCTGGTGATGCTGTTTTCCGAGGTCTTTAAAGAGTTCTACACCTTTACCCACCACAGTCTGTCGGCCCAGTATCTCTTTTTCGGCCTGGAAGGGCATGATTCCCTGGTCCCGTGGATATGGACCGCGATCAGTCTCAACATCCTGGGGACGATGCTTTTTGCCTTTGACCCGACAAAATGCAATCCCAAGTATCTGATGGTGGCGGCGATCAGCCTGTTCACCGGCATCTGGATTGAGAAGGGATTCGGGCTGATTATTCCCGGCTTTGTGCCCTCGCCGCTGGGGGAGGTGGTGGACTACAGCCCAAGCATACTGGAAATCATGATCACCGTCGGAATCCTTGCCGTGGGCGCCTTTGTGGTGACCATGCTCATCAAGCCGGCGCTGGTTATTGAAATGCGGCTCAGGGAGCAGAAGACGGGCTCGCAATAGAAGACGATTTCGGGCCGGAGTATTTTTGTGGTCGGTGTTTTGCCTGTATCGGCGGACAAGACCTACGGCTCAATGGCGAACTTTTCCAATCGATAGATCAGGACGTGCCTTGGGATCTGCAGGAGACGGGCGGCCTGGGCGCGATTTCCCCCCGCCATACTCAGTGCCTGCTTAATAAGTGATTTTTCCACCTCTTCTAAAGAAATTCCGCCCTCGGGCAGCTGAAAATTTCCGGGTTGGGGCTGGCTGCCGTTGTCGGTGAGCAGGATATCCCCGGCGGGAATTTTTGGATCTGAACGCAGTATTATGCTGCGCTCGACCACGTTCTGCAGTTCTCTGATATTGCCGGGCCAGTCATACGCTATGAGTTTCTCCAGGGCCTCATCACTGAAACCGACTTCCGGCGGCGCTCCGTGTTTCTTTAAAAAATGATGGACCAGGGCGGGAATATCCTCTTTGCGCTCCCTGAGCGGCGGCAGGTGCAGAGGAATGACCGACAACCGATAAAAGAGGTCTTCCCGGAATGTTCCCTGGCTGATGGCTTCCTGCAGATTGCGGTTGCTGGCGGCAATAATGCGCACGTCCACCTCTTCCTCTGTATTCCCGCCCACGGCCTCCACTTTTTGTTCCTGGAGAACCCGCAGGAATTTGACCTGCATCTCCGGCTGCAGTTCGCCGATTTCATCGAGAAAAAGGGTCCCTCCGTCGGCCCGCTGGAATCGGCCCCGGTGGCTTTTGATTGCTCCGGTAAAGGCCCCCTTCACATGGCCGAACAGCTCGGATTCAATGAGGCTTTCAGCAATGGCAGCACAGTTGAGCCCGATAAAAGGCTCTTTCCTGCGGGGACTGTGCCGGTGAATCAGGCGTGCCAGCACCTCTTTTCCCGTGCCTGATTCACCGGTGATCAGGACCGTGGCGGTTGATTCCGCGACCCTGAGGGCGGTCTGCAGCAGTTCGCCCATGGCCGAGTTGACGGTTTCCATGCCGGTTGCGCCGGTCAGTCGGTTGATCTCATCGGTCAGGTTACGGGTGCGTCGGCGCAGATTATACATCTCCAGGGCCTTGGTGCAGGAGATTCGCAGGGCATCACGATCAAAGGGCTTGGGCATAAAGGTGAACGCACCCAGGTGCATGGCCTGGACGGCAAGCTCAATGGAACCGAATGCGGTGATGATAATCACCGGCAGCTCAGGTTCCTCCTGCTTGATCTTCTTGAGGACTTCAAGTCCATCCATATCTCCCAGCTGGACATCGGTCACCACAAGGTCAGGATGAACCTTGTGAAAGAGGTTAAGTCCTTCCAGGCCGGAAGCGGCAGCCACCACGGAAAACCCGCCCTGGCTCAGGTTGTATTCCGTCACCCGCAGCAGGCTGGTATCATCGTCAATAAGTAAAATGGTTTTCATGCCGGTACACCCTGATGGAGTTGTTGATCCCGTGCGGGCAGGGTAACTGTAAAAACAGCGCCTTTGCCCCGCTTCCGGTTTTCTACGGTAATCGTTCCGCCATAGCTCTCAACGATACGGCTGGATATGGCCAGTCCCAGCCCGGTCCCCTCCTTGCGGGTAGAGTAAAACGGGGTAAATATAGTGTTTTGTTCGGCGGTAGGAATACCCGGTCCGTTGTCTATGAAGAAGATCCGGATCCGGTTACCGTTTTGTTCCGCCCCAACCTCAATAGTCCCGTCTTTTTCCAGGGCTTCGCAGCCATTGAGCAGGAGATTGATGAAGACCTGGGCCATCTTGTTGCCATCAACCGGAAACTGCCATTCCCGAGTCGGAATATTTGTCTTTAATGTGATGTTTTTTTTGCGGAAGTTGTTTTCCAGCAGGGTGGACACCCGGTCGAGAACCTGACCCAGAGGCTCAAGGGATGGATTTTCAGGCCCGGGTTTCTGGTTTCTTGAAAAACGAAGCACCTCCTCTACAGTGCTGGACAGGCGGCTGGTTTCCTTGAGCAGGATTTCGGCAAATTCATGCTTGGGATGATCGGGAGGAAAATCGTCAGCAAGAATTTCAACTGCTCCCCTGATTGAAGCCAGTGGATTCTTTACCTCATGGGCCAGGGAGGCGGAAAGCTGGCCCAGGGCGGAAAGTTTCTGGCTTGCTCGAAGTTGTTCTTCCGCTTCAACCAGCGTGCTGGTCTGCTGGTGGAGCTTTTTATATGACCGTTCAAGCTTTTCCGAAAGAGCCTGATATTTAATCCGCAACTGTTTTTCCTTTCCGGCTATGGCTCCGGTAACCAGACCTGCCGCCAGATACAATATGACTTCGGGCAATTCGGTGAGATATGCGCTTGGTCCCAGTTGATAGAAATGGAGCAGGTGAGGGATAAAGGCAATGGAGGTGCAGACGGCCAGAAATACGCCACCGCGGACACCGAAGAGGAGGGCGCCGACAACGATGGGGAAATAACTGGCCCGACGGTAAATATCGTGCAGAATGAGTTGATCGGTTGGCGTAAAGGTATGGAGCAGTCCGACCACAACGATGATCAGGAGCAGCAGGGAAAAGTATATTTTGTGCATCTTTGACATAGTCGTGTAGGTTGCCCAAGGTAGACGAGGTCTGTCGGATAACAGATGCCCATCGCAGCTGCAGACACGCAGGTGCATCGGTAATCGATGCTGTATTTGTAGAATACTCCATGCATATTCTATGTTAAAGTAAAAAGCAGGAGAAACAGGGGTAGAGCACTGCAAGGGATGTATCACGCTTGCCCTGCCGGAATGGCCTGTATTGTAAATTCAGACTCGAGGAGGATGAATGGCAACCATTAAAAAGCTGGTTCTTGATGTGCTCAAGCCCCATCAACCCAATGCCCTGGAGTTTGCGGTTACACTGGCAGAACAGGGGGCCGACTATCGGGTTCACCTGTCAGTGACTGAAATGGATGAGAAGACCGAAAGTACGATCCTTGTAATCACCGGGAGTGACATAGAATTTAAGCGTATTGATGAGACCATCAGACGCATGGGAGCATCGTTGCACAGTATTGACGAGGTTGAGGTACACAGTGACCGGCCTGATGGTCGGAGTACAGCGGTCTCGTCGTGAACAGTGGAAAATTTCGTCATCTGCTGCTGCATATCTACCGTGCCCGTGGAATTGCCAGGCGCTATTTTATCACCAACGGCTTCGATGGTGCTCTGACCATGCTGGGATTGCTGGCCGGATTTTACACCAGTAACGCGGTGCCTCTGTCGGTCGCTGTAAGCGCTTGTCTCGGGGCGGCCATTGCCCTGTTTATGAGTGGTGTTTCCAGTGCCTATCTCAGTGAATCGGCGGAGCGGAAGAAAGAACTGCAGGAGCTGGAGCAGGCCATATTAACGGATCTTGAGGACACTGATTTCGGTCATGCCAGCCGTTATGTTCCGGTGATGGTTGCCCTTGTCAACGGATTATCGCCCCTGCTGCTCTCCCTGGTCATCATCTCTCCCCTATGGCTTGCCCAGCATGACTTCCCGCTACACTTTTCTCCCTTTCTCTTCGCCATTATACTTGCCCTGGCGGTTATCTTTCTGCTTGGGATTTTTCTCGGTCGGGTGAGTCGGACATTCTGGCTCTGGTCCGGATTGCGTTCACTAGCGGTTGCCCTGCTGACTTTGATGATTATTTTATTTTTTAACTCCGGTCGATAATGGGCTGTATGGTCACCGATACAGCCTTTTATCGCTATGCCCCTTATCATACCCCTGCTGATACCCCGGAAAAACTCGACTATGAGCGGATGGCCCGGGTCGTGACCGGACTTGCCCGCACCATCCTGGATCTGGCGGGACAGGAGTAAATATCAAGCCTTTTGCAGTGTGACCGGAGAGCTCCTTCAGGCCCCGGCTGAAATTCGCCTGATTCTTGAGTATCACCACGGTACTGGTTGTGGTTGCAGGGGATGGATGGCTACCCCTGGTGGGCAGTAAGCGCCTTTTTATCGGCATAATTATTAAATCACATCATGTCGACGGGTTACGGCGAGTACCCTGGAACCTTTAAAGGCAGGTTGTCTTAACTGATCAATTTCAGGTTGTAAATCACTTGGTTATTGTTTATTT
>DRKH01000450.1 GCA_011051825.1 Desulfobulbus sp. | reverse complement strand
ATCTCCATGAACCTGTCTGCTTGAGACCAGTTTCCTGATATCAAGGACCTGTTTGCACCGGTTTCTGTTCGCCTGAACCGTTGACTTGTAATCTCCTACCCCGAAGCTGAGATTCAATGAGGCATAGGCCCCGCTACCGGTTCCCCCGTGCCTGGTAAACAGGCCATGGGGAAGAGGTATCTTCCTGCTTGAATACCATTGAAGACCATTTCTGCTGTTGATGGAAAACATGCGCAGCCGCCGCCAGGGGAAAAATGCATAAAAAAAGGGAAAGCCCAGGTGGGCTTTCCCTTAAAAGTGCTTCTGGTTAAATCAGCTGGTCGGCCTAGAAATAAGCCTCAAAGGTCAGATAGACCTGATTGGCGCTTTCAACCGGGTTGATTCCCAGGGCCTGAAGCTGGGCCTTGTCATCATCCAGATCATAGGGCTTCATGTTCCAGTCAAAGCCGCCGGCGTAATTGTAATCATAGTACTGCCAGCCGAGGCGGATAAAGGTCTTGGCATACTTGGAGATGGCCTCACCTGTGGGCAGATCATAGATCAGGTACAGTTCGTAGGCATTACCACGGGTGGCAAGCTTGGACTGAAACAGATCATCGTTACCCGGAGTAAAGGCAACCCAGTACTGGGATCCGTAGTTATACTCGGCACCGAGTTTCAGGCCGATGGAGTCGATGTCGTAGCGGGCACCGACATAAACGGAGTAACCATCTTCAGTATCGGTGTTCGGGCCTGTCTGGCCCTGGAACATCGCTGCGTAATCATTAAATATACCATTTCCGTTGGGGTCGGTATGACTCCAGCCGGCACCAAGGAAGTAGTTGATGTTTTGGATCTTGTCGGTGAAGACGCCGGTTGTATGGTACAGGTTGCCCAAGTCTTTCTGGGTTCCAAAACCACCCTGATCCTGCGGGAACTTAGCCCCGTAGTTGACGAAGTCACTCTGGAAGTTCGGATAGTTAAACAGGTTGAACACACCAAAGGACTGGAGGGTCAGGAAGCGGTTGCCTTTTTTAAAGACATCCCAGGACAGGCCGGCAAAATCGGTATCATCCAGTTTCCCTGCATAGTAGTCGGACTGGAGGCCGTTTTCAAAACCACGACCGTAGCAGAAGCGGATTCGACCGGTACCCAAGGCTTCCGTAGGCCAGGCATATGCGTAGCCAAGAGAAAGGCCGTCAAAGGGGTAGTCCATGAAGGCGGTCGGGGTGGCCATACGGGCGTCACTGCCCATACGGATCTGTGCAGGCGGTCCATCCGTGGTCGGACGACGACCAATGGAAAACCAGATCGGCATTCCACCGATGTTATTCCAGTTCAGAAAGGCACGATCAACGTAGAGGGCACTGTCGTTGGGCTGCCTGGTTACGCTGCCGTCGAATACAGGATAGCTTTGGCCCCTGTTGGCTCCATCGGAAAGACCGGTGGGGGTGGTCTGCATGCCCCAGGCCTTGTACATGGCCAGTCGTCCCTTGAACTCCAGGTTTTCGGTAGCCTTGACCCGCATGTTCAGGCGAAAACGATTGGTCATCAGGGTGTCACTGCTTCGGTCCCCCTGGGAAGCACTGACAAAACCGCCGCTGGTCGGATCGAATTGCATCGGGGTCCCTGCGCCAAAGACGGTGTCTGCCTTGTAATAATCCATCCGTGCACGGAAATCACCGTAGAATTTAATCCGGGCTGCCAGATCCCAGGACTCGGATTTTTCCTCCAGCATCTCATCCATGTCGTCGACTTTATCACCGTATTGGGTGATTGCTTCATTCTGCTGCGCAAGCTGGGCCTTCAGGGCATCAAGCTGACGAGAGAGTTCGTCGATTTTTGATGTCAGATCCTGTGGGGCTTTACCAGCACTGGCAGAAGCTAAAGCAGGCAGGGCGATGAGCCCGGCCAGAGCCAGCATGGAAAATTTTTTGACCATTCTACTTCCTCCTGATTTTTGTTGTCCCCGGGATAACCCCGAGCCTTCAACTGTCAAGGAAAACTGATAAAGATTGAAAAACAATCAAAAAAACAGTCCCTAATTGACAAAATTAAATACGACAAGCACCTTATGTGTAACCGTTCACCGGGATGTCATGCCCCTGGCATTACATCCAAATTGTAAACGTTTACCAGTGCTCCATATTCGTTCAAGCAGACCGACGAATCTATAGCCCCGCTATGTGAGGAGGTCTGATCGGACGAAGATGGGGTGCTGGTAAACGTTTACCCTTATGTTTAAAAATTTGTATCGCATTTAAAGCTCGTTGTCAACAGGATCGAACAAAAAAAGTAAAAAAAATTGTACCACCACGGAGGAGGATACTGAGGGAGGGAGGACGTTGCCCCGCAGGATTCGTCGGAAGAGCCTGTGAGGCAACGGATTGGCTGGAGATTATTCGCCGGGAAATCGAAAGGTCATTGTCTTGTTTTTGCGGCCGATTCGCACGGCACCACCTCTGGTCAATCTGCCGAAAAGGATTTCTTCGGTAAGGACATCACCGATTTCTTTCATGATCATCCGTCGCAGCGGCCGGGCGCCATAGGCCGGTTCATAACCGTGTCGGGCCAGGTAGCGTCTGGCCGCCGGGGTCAGGCTGATTGTAACCTTCTTTTCCGAGAGCAGGGTCTGCAGTTCCCGGATCATCTTGTCGACGACTTTTTCAACCGTTTCCGGTTCAAGGGTGCTGAAGGTAATGGTTGAATCCAGCCGGTTCCTGAATTCCGGTGAAAAGAGATTCTTCAGGGCCTTCTGTTCTTTTCCGGAGGAATCACCAAGAAAGCCGATGGACCGTTCGCTCATTTCCCGCGCTCCCGCATTGGTGGTCATGATCAGGATTACATTACGGAAATCAGCCCTTCTGCCCGCATTGTCGGTCAGGGTGGAATGGTCCATGACCTGGAGGAGGATGGAAAAAACATCGGGGTGTGCCTTTTCAATTTCGTCAAGCAACAGCACGCTGTATGGATGTTTGCGGATGGCATCGGTGAGCAGTCCGCCCTGTTCAAAACCGATGTAGCCCGGAGGGGCGCCGATCAGACGGGCAACCGCATGCTTTTCCATATATTCACTCATGTCAAAACGCTCAAAATGTACCTTCATGGCGGCAGCCAGTTGTCTGGCCACCTCGGTCTTGCCGACCCCGGTAGGGCCGGCAAAGAGAAAGGAGCCCGTGGGTGAAGTGGGATTACAGAGGCCGGCACGGGAGCGTTTTACCGCTTTGACCAATGTGTTAATGGCGTCATCCTGCCCGAAAATATAGGATTTGAGGGCCGCGTCCAGGTCTCGCAGTTCCTCGATATCATTGCCGTTTTTAGTGGTTACCGGAACCCGTGCTATTTTTGAGACGATTTGCTCGATGTCGCGCACGCTCACCGTGCGGCCGGTTTTGCCGGCAAGCCTGAACGAGGCGCCGACCTCGTCCATGACATCAATGGCCTTGTCCGGCAGAAAGCGGTCATAAAGGTAACGGTCGGCCAGCTCAACGGTCGCCTGGATCGCAGGTTTTGAATATTTGACCTGATGGTGTTCCTCGTACCTGGACTGCAGGCCGCGGAGAATACCGCAGGCATCGGTAATGGAGGGTTCCTCTATGTCAATTTTCTGAAAACGCCTGGACAGGGCCCGGTCTTTTTCAATATGATTTTTATATTCTTCATAAGTCGTTGAACCGATACAGCGAATGGTTCCGGCCTGGAGGGCGGGTTTGAGCAGGTTGGAGGCATCCATGGACCCGCCGCTGGTCGCCCCGGCCCCGACAATGGTGTGCATCTCATCTATAAAGAGGATGGCATTGTCTTTGGCCTCAATACCGCCTATCACATCTTTGAGACGTTTTTCAAAATCACCCCGGTACTTGGTACCCGCCACCAGGGTTCCCATGTCCAGCATATAGATCTCCGTACCGCTGAGCAGATCGGGGACCTGTTTCTTTGGATCAGGTTTCTCCTGTTGCCTGGTTTCCATATCTTCATGGATCCGGAGGGCAAGCCCCTCGGCCATGGCCGTTTTGCCGACTCCGGGTTCACCGACCAGCAGGGGGTTGTTCTTTTTCCGGCGGCAGAGAACCTGCATCATGCGTTGCAGTTCACGATCACGGCCGATAAGCGGGTCAATTCCACCCTCGGCCGCCCGTATGGAAAAGTTGACCGTGAACTCGGTCAGCGGATCGGATTTGGTTTTCTGTTTTTTCGGTTTCGGTCTCGGTTGTACCTGCCTGAAGGGCTCCTTCTGCAGGGTTTCGGGAATATTGTGTGAAATATATTCAACCACTTCAAGACGACCGATTCCTTCAGTACCCAGAAAGTAGACGGCATGGGATTCGGTTTCCGTAAAGATGGAAACCAGAACGTCGCCGGTATCCACCTGTTTTTTGCCGCAGCTCTGGACATGGTTGACCGCCCGCTGGAGCACACGGTTGAAGGCTATGGTCTGGGCCGGTTCGGCCTCTTCGTTTTTCAGTAACGGCAGGCTGCCGGAAAAGAACCGTTCCAGTCGTTCCTTGAGGTTATCGTTATTGCCGCCGCATTTATCAATAATATGGCGGGCAAGGTCATCATGGAGCAGCCCATAGAGGATATGCTCCACCGTGACATACTCGTGCCGATGATGTTTTGCTTCCTTTATCGCTTTGATAAGGGCCAGTTCAAGTTCTCTGCTTAACATAATATCTATACCTGTTGTTTTCCGCCTGCAACCGGGATTGAAACCGGATCAACCGACTTGTTCCAGCGAACATTTCAGTGGATACTGATTTTTTCGGGCCTGACGATGAACCGCCGCCACCTTGGTTTCGCCGATTTCACGGGTGTAGACCCCGGCAATGCCATGTCCCTGGTGATGCACGTTGAGCATGATTCTGGTTGCCTCTTCCGTGCTTTTGTCGAAAATGTCCTCCAGAATCATGATCACAAAATCCATGGTGGTGTAGTCATCATTGTGCAGAAGCACCTTGTATAAAGGAGGCTCCTGCAGCTCTTCCCTGTCGCGGGTCAGGATATCTTCCTGCTGGTTTGTTTTGTTCTTTGCCATTTTTTACGCGTTGAATGCAGGATTCCGAGGAATGAGTGAACCTCTGATTCTGCAGATACTTTGAATTTATTCTTTTACTCTATTGTAATGCTCTCATCTGATTTTGCAAGGGAGCAATCCCTGAGAAAGTTTATCGGTCCCATTGGGCAAGCCGTCTTATTGAAAACGATTCTCCCGGTTTGGTGCGTTGGTATCGGTGGGTGCGAGCATGGTTATCAGCAGGTGCTGGAGAACAGTGAGTGGCTCAAGGGGGGACCCTTTCAGGCGCAACTCCGTTTTGAGGATCTGCTGCAGCCAGCTGGTGAGGAGGACAAGTGGAAAAGCGGATGCGCTTTTAAACTGCATGAAGACGGCGTAGGGATGACCGCTCAGTTCCTGCTTCCAGCGCAGTTGTTCCTTGAGGTTCGGCAGGCATTGCTGTTGAAAGACATTGGGCTGCATACCTTTGCTGTAGCCGTATTCCGGTTGTTCCTGCAGGGATTTGAACAGGAGCAGGGTGCGGACGTAGTTACGGAGTGTTGCGACAACGGCCAGGGGATGGATTCCGTTGTCCAGTAATCGTTTACTGGTGACAAGGGCCCGGCCCAGCTGCCTGTTGCCGATGGCACCGGTGAGCTCGAACAGTGCTTCCTGCCGGGTGCGTCCGACAATGTCATCAAGGTCCTGGCGGGTTATCTGCGGGCGGTCCCCCACTGACAGACAGAGCTTTTCCGTCTCCATGACCACTGCAACCGGATAAAAACCGACCCGGTCAAACAGCTGTTCCATGACGCCTGCGGCCATGGTTTTTCCCATCTCGTTGAGTGTCTTGGACACCAGTTCCCTGAGCACGGATGCCTGGGCCTTTTTTGCCCTGCTGCTCGCCCCCTGCTCAACGCCCAGGTCAATTACAACCTGATGTGTTTTGATGTATTTGTAGAGGCGTTTGCGTTTATCGACCTCTTCCGCCAGCAGGACAATGGTGTTGTTTGCCGGGATACCTGATTCGAGAACCTCCTGCAGGGTTGCTGCCGGATCGCTGCCGGATCCTCCGGAACCCTTTGCCATTGCGGGCGGGGCCTCTGCCAGCAGGGTTGTTGTCCAGGAGAGATCGCCTCCGGGGTGGGTAAAGTCGAAGCATTTCTTCCATTGAGAGGGGCTGAGGCCGGCCGGGCTACTGTCGGGATCTGTCGGATCCAGACCTCCGGCGGCAAGCATGGCCAGCAGATTGCGGGCTGCAGCCTCGGTTTTGTTGTCGGCCCGGGCCTTGAGAACCCGCTTCCATAGAGATCCTGCAATCTTTCTCGAGTGAAACAGTCTGGTGTCACTGACCCGGTAGAGCTGGCGGCCGGGCAGCAGGCTGAAACTGCGCAGTCTGGAGATTGTCCGGGCCGGATCTTCTTCTTCACCGTCAATGGAATGGACGGTGCCACTGTCGGCAAGAAGGGCTTTCTCGAGCCGGCCGGCGGTCTGTCTGCAGAGAAAGCGGTCCCCTATGAGCAGGTAGAGACTGGACGGGTTTTTTTCCGCCTCCCTGTAGAGTGTTTCGAGTTTATCTTTGGTGTACACGGGCATGGGGTTCAGTTCCCTTCCGGGTAAAGGGCCTCCTGAATCATGTTTTGATGCATACGATCCAGCTCCTGACCCTTTTTGTCCTCATCAATGATCTTGTGGAGGATGGCAGTCAGCGAACCCGGCTGGAGGTAATCCTGGCCGCGTCCTCCTTTAAAGATGAAGGCGGACTTTTCGGCCACGGTCTGCCAGGAGATGGTGTCGGGATTGTCGGCAATGACCTCGAAGAAATTTTTATTATACGGATCGTTGATAATTGCCATACCGGTACCGATGGTGGCCAGGATGTCGATCTTGCCCCGGAATAATCGGGTCAGGCGGGTATAGGCTTTCACGCCGCCGCAGGAACCCAGGCTTAGAAAACGTTGTTTGGCGTCAATATCGGCCGTGGTGATGGTCTGTTCTCGAATGGATTTGATCAGCGGTTCGGTAATCTGTTCGGCTCGCCAGTAACTGTGTCCGCGCTGGGCGAACATCTCATCGCCTCCTTTGAGAAAACGCGCCAGGAGGCGTTGCTGGTTTTGTTCATTGGTGTAGACATACTGGGCATGGCGGATGGTCAGGCCGCCGACCTGTTTGGAAAGGGCCACCGCAAAATGATTACGCCCCATGGCAGAGAAGAGTCGCGGCAGCCCTTTTGCCGGATTTTTGCGGGCCTCGGCAATGAGCCGGTTGATTTCCCGGATTTTGCTGCTGTTCAGGGGGGCAAGGGTGTACTGGAGGCTGAGATCGAGTTGATAACCGCTGCGCTGCAGGGTACGGACATTGGAGTAAAAGGATTTTCGCCCGTCATCATCGGGATGGAAAACGGAAACCGAGGCCAGCCGGCCATCCTCTTTCCACTGAGCAAAGGGCGTCTGCTGGTATTTGCTCAGATCAATGGTCCCTCTGCGGATAATCAGACGGGTGATCAGCATTTGGTCCCGGGTGGAGAGGAGCTCGGGATATTCCCGCATATAATATTGGAGGATAACACTGATCAGACGGGAAAATGTTGAGGCATTTTTATCGGCCTCCTGGCTCATCTTGTCGATCAGGTAGGTGCGGGCCTCGGGCTGCAGGACCTTGAGCAGGT
>DRKH01000449.1 GCA_011051825.1 Desulfobulbus sp. | reverse complement strand
ACCCGCGTCCTCGGACTGCGGACCATCGCTGACAATACTCAACGTCGCGGAATCATTGTCATCGGTGATTGTTCCCTGGGCGCTGGCACTGGCCACCACATCGGCATCGCTTGCACCGGTCAGGGTCACCGTGAAGGTCTCGTCACCCTCCACACTGCTGTCGTTATTGAGGGTGACACTGATCAATCCACTGGTTCCCACGAACGGAATGCTGCCGCTGGCAGTGGATACGTAGTCATTTCCTGCTGTTGCCGTGTCGCCGCTCTCGCTGGCTGAACGGTAGGAAACCGTCAGGTTGGCCGACGGCTCCACCGGGGCGTCGGAGGAAAGGGTGAAGGTCGACGGACCCGCATCCTCGGACTGCGGACCATCGCTGACAATACTCAACGTCGCGGAATCATTGTCATCGGCGATTGTTCCCTGGGCGCTGGCACTGGCCGTAACATCGGAGTTGGAACTGCCGATGAGGCTCAGAGTAAAGGTTTCGTCTCCTTCAACGTTGCTGTCGTTTACCAAGGGAACATCGATTTCGACAGACGTGCCGACGAACAAGATACTGCCTGTTGTGGTTGCCCGGTAATCATTGCCTGCCGTGGCGGTATCCCCTGCTTCGCTGCTTGTCGTATAGGATACAGTGACAGCGGCTGATGATTCGATTTCCACGCCACCGGATGAAACGGTAAAAACGGAAACGCCACCATCCTCTGCAACCCTTCCAGCGGACGAAACTGAAAGGGTGGCCATATCATCGTTGGTGATGGTGCCGGTGCCGGACGACGTCAAGAGATTGACGCTGTTTCCGGCCGCGGGTGTAACCGAAGGATTGGAAAGCTGAAGGGTGAAGGTTTCATCCCCCTCGACAGCGCTATCCGGAACAATCGTCACTGAAACCGTTTTGCTGGCATCACCTGGAAAAAAGGTCATGCTTGTGGAAGGGATTCCCTGAAAATCCCCGTCCGCCGTTGCGGTTCCATCGGCTGTGGCATATTCGATGGTCACTGCATCACCCGTCTTGACCGCCGGGCTTATGCTGAGCGTGAACGTTATGGTTCCGACCGTATCCTCGGCCCCGGAGACATCATCCACAGAAATAGAATAGGTTGTGGCCCAGCCCGTTGACGGAATAAGCAACAGCAACCCGAACAATACTGCAAACCATCTCCTTGTCACTGCACAGATTATCGTTTCATTCCGCTTCATGGTAGCTCCCCAGGTCGCCTTCCAACTTTTTTCAGATCGCATCTCATATCCTTGCCGCAACGCTATCAAAAACGCTTCTTAAAGCCGATTTTCACCATGGCCCTTCCGCGGTTGCCCTCTGAGTAGCCATAGGCGACATAATCGTAGAGCCGGCTTGATTCCATACCAAGAGAATTGCCGCTCTGGATCGGTTTCTGGACAACAGCCCGGTAGGTACTGTTATCGCTGTCGATCTGTGAGGTTTCCAGAAAATCGTTCTTGTCCACTTCGCTGTCGCCGCTGATGTCAAGATTCGCCACATCGTTATCAGGATCCTGGCTGTCTGCTGCACGGAGCAGGTTTGCGTTATTGGCGTCGGTTGTAATAAGTGGCGCCAACAGCTCCTGTGGAGAACTTTCATTGGCCAGTTTCTGAATGCCTTCGAGAGCGGCTGACTCTGCACGGTAAAAATTCCGTTCAAACACGGAGTCGCTGCGGACAATGGCCTTTTCTGTTGTTGTGGTATCCGTGGCCATAATAGCGACAAAAGTAAGCAGCAAAAGGATCAGCAAAGCGGCAACTATGGCCGTCCCCTGTTCATTGTCCACGGCTGCGACCATGGACTTCTTGACAAACACGTGCCTGTTCATTGTTTCTCGCCCCATTAAAACGAACTCTGAACCCTTGTGAAATCCACCCTGCTTACTTCGCGTCCCTGCCAGCGCACAAAGACATTGACGATTCTCGAATTCGGGATATTGGCGCTGTTGTCAGCCACATCCCACTCGACTGTATAGGGGCTGCGGGTGACCGTGTGACCGTCTCCCACCACCGTTGGAGATCCCTGGACCGAAAGTTGGGCAGATGTGTATGGCAATGCGAGGAGTCGCTCTACCTGGTCCATGGCCCAGGTATATCCTTCGGTCTGCCGCTTGGAACTGCTGTTGTAGCTCATATTCCGGGTCTGCAACCCCACAACGGCCAGAATCCCGATCCCCAGGATAACCATGGCGATCATGACCTCGATAAGGGTGAATCCTTTGGCATCGAACATCATTGAGCGTCTTGTTTTTGTTATTTCCATCATCTCGCCCTCACCCGAAACTCACTTTCCTGCATTACGAACACGGATCCTGAATCGCTGAGTCCAGGTCTGGTTTGAACCTGTTACCCTGCTTGGGTTCTCCACCTGTCCCATCATGAAGACCTGGACACTGCGAATCCTGTCCAGGTTGGTTTCACTGCCAAGCGATTGAAGGGCAACAAGAGGCGTGACCAGGGATCCATCCGCATTTTCCTGATAAAACGGATTATTGTTACTGTCATAATAATTGAATTGCAGATCGATAATATTGGCGGCAACAGGTTGTCCCGATCCACCCTGGGCGTATCGCAGACAACCGGGTCGTCTGTCTCCGGCTGCCATCACCGCCCCCACCGTGCCGAAACAGTTGTCAAAAGTCCTGTAAAACGCAATATCCTCGCCCGGATCATCGGCATCACCGTCGGGCTCAAGGAACTCATCACCATCGCCGTTATCCCTGTCCGTGGTAAAATGAATGGAGTTGGCATCGGTATCGGCACTGTCATCGGTACTGATCTGGAAACCAATCCTCTTCTTTCCCCGCGGATTGCACCCGGCCTCACGAATCTCGTATGTCATGAGCTGTTTAGCAGCCCGCATATCCTGGGTCAGGTCGACCATCATCTCCTGGGCTGTCTGATACTTACCAGTGGAGGAAAACATCTTGACAATACCGGTAAGGACAAGACCAAGGATGACCATGGCGATCATCACCTCAATCAGGGTAAAGCCAGCCATGGAATGGGAGAAATCAATTCTTTTCATTGGATCAATATCCTGCCAGCAGTTGAAATTGTGAACGTACTGCAATCGTTACGACCACTCATGGCAACCGACACGCTGCCACTGGAGGTGGCCGTGCCGCGGGGCAAAAAGGTAAACCAGGGCTCTGAGCCCGAAGCGATGGCGGTGGGCGGGGAATTACAATCCGCCGTGAGCCGGACCTGGGGAAAATCTGTCAGGTCACGAATGATTACCCGGCGACCGGCTGCCCGAAAAGCCGCTATTTCGGCTGCACTCATCGGACACGACGGATTGGCAGTATATGCAGGTGGCACAGTCCATCGGGAATTCCGGGGTTTGTCACCCTCGATCAGCTGATAACCGCTTCCGCAAAACATGATACGCCACTGGTTCCTGGTCTCCACGGCCTTCATTTTTGCATTGTCGATGTCACCCCGGATACGGGAGACAGCCCCCCGATACACGTATCCCGGTTTCCAGGACAGGTAGGCAGGCATAGCAATACTTGCGACAATTCCGACAATGGCGAGTGTCACCATCACTTCCATCAAGGTAATACCATGCTGATTGCGAACCATTTGCATCCTCTTGATCAGGGAAAACCATTATCCTTTCTGACAAGAAAGCAAATAATACGCCAACGACGGCCCACAAAGACCGTGAAAAGAATGAAGCTTTTATAATGAAGAATATCGAGAAGATACAGAGGAAGAAAAAAGGGAACCAGAAACAGCCAGAGGAAGATGCGAAGAAAAGATGTTAATTTTTTTTATAAAAAGAAAGCAGGATATCAAAATATTTTCCAGACAACATGGTGCTCACCCAAGTCCATACTCCTTGATCTTTCCCAGAAGGGAGGGATAGCTTATTTCCAGGAGTTCCGCTGCCTTGGACTTGTTGCCGCCAGTGGCGTCAAGAGCACGCCGTATGAGACTTTTTTCCATGATTTTCTGTGCTTTCTTGATGGAAAATCCGGCAAAGAAATCATCAAGTCGGCGTGCCTGCCGCTTGGTTCCGAACTCAGGCGGCAGGTTTTCCGGCAGAATAATCTTCTTTTCCGCCAGGATAACAGCCCGTTCAATGACATTCTCCAGCTCACGGACATTGCCGGGCCACGAATGCCCCATGAGGAGTTGCATGGCTGCCGGTGCAATACCCAGGATCTCAACATCCATCCGACCGGCCAGTTTCTCGGCAAAATGAGTACTCAGAACCGCGATATCCTCTGTTCGTTCCCGCAAAGGCGGAATATGAATGTTGACGACATTGAGGCGATAGTACAGGTCCTCCCGAAAACCACCTTTCTTCACTTCCTTCACCAGGTCACGGGCTGTGGCCGCAATCACCCGGACATCGATCTTTCTATTCCGTGCAGCCCCCACGGGTCGGATTTCCTGTTCCTGCAGCACCCGTAGCAGCTTCACCTGCATCGCAACGGGAAGTTCCCCGATCTCGTCAAGAAAGATAGTGCCACCATCAGCCTCTTCGAACAGTCCTTTCTTGTTCTTTTCTGCCCCGGTAAAAGCCCCTTTCACGTATCCGAACAGTTCACTTTCCAGCAGATTTTCCGGTATTCCTCCGCAATTGATGGCTACAAACGGATTTTCCGCCCTGGGACTGAGGTCATGAATCCCCCGGGCCACAAGCTCTTTACCGGTTCCCGATTCACCTGTTACCAGGACTGTTGTCGCATGCTGGGCCACCTTGGTCGCAAGCTGAAAGACTTCCTGCATCTTTTTACTCTTACCCACCATACGGCCGAACCCGGCTGGTCCGCCAATATCCGCCAACTGCCGGCGCAAGGCTGCATTTTCCCGCTGCAGGAACTCCCGCTCTTCTGCTTTTTTGAGAACAAGCAGGATCTCTTCCGCCTTGAAAGGTTTGGAGACATAATCGTAGGCTCCCTGTTTCATGGCCTCGATGGCACTGTCCACGGTACCATAGGCAGACATCATGATAATGGTGGCACCATGTTCCAGCGCTGCAGCCCTGCGCAGAAATTCCATACCGTCCATCACCGGCATACGAATGTCGCACAAAACAAAGTCAAGGTTTCCGGCCCGCAGCCTGTCCAGGCCCTGTTGCCCATCATCGGCCGTCTCGACCAGGTAATCAAACCTGGAGAGGATCGCCCTCAACATGTGTTGCATGTTCTGCTCATCATCGATGACCAGGACACGTTTTTTCTCCTCTTCCATCATCGCTCTCACCTGCAGGTCAGATAGTCAGAGACACCACGTAACTCCTAAGGCCTGCCACTCTCAACGGCCAGGAAGTGATTATTTGCCCATGAGGGGCAATCGTATCTCAATGGTAGTTTCCTTAGTATATATACTCCTGATTACCATGCTACCTCCATGACCAGTTACAATCGAGTGGGACACGGACAGGCCTAGCCCCGTTCCCTTGCCGGGGGCCTTGGTGGTGAAAAACGGGTCAAGCACATTGGCAAGATCTTCCTCCCGTATTCCTTCTCCATTGTCAGTGATCGAAACCACTATCTGGTCTGCCCCGGCATCGGATCCCTGTTGCGAACCGCTCCTTGTGCTGATCGTGATTCTCCCCTCCTCTCTTCCTGCGGCGACAATGGCATCTGCACTGTTCATGAGACAGTTCAGAAAAACCTGCATGAGCTGATCCGGGTTTGCCAATACGGTATCATGTACAGCACCAAAGGAACAGATCAGTTCCACACCGGCCAGAAAGGGCTGATGGCGGACCATGCTTTCCAGGGAAGACAGGATTTCATGAAGAGAGACCTGCTGTCGCTGGCCGGTGGAAGCCCTGGAGAAATCCAGCAACTGCCGGATCAGGCTATTGACTCGCTGCAGCTCCTGTTCCGCCCGTCCGGCGTAATCGAAACGCTCTTCGACGGACAGGTTCCTCATCTTCAGCAGCCCCATATAGCCCTGGACAATACCCAGGGGATTGCCGATCTCGTGGGCCATGCCAGCGGCCAGCCGGCCGATGGAGGCGAGTTTTTCCGTCCGCACCATCTCCTGCTGGGTGTTTCTGAGTTCACGATTTGCCTCCTCCAGTGAACGGACCGTGGCACGCAGTTTTTCCTTGTCGTCCTCGATCCGTCCCAGCATACGGTTCAGGGCGCCGGAAAGCTGTCCGAACTCGTCCCCCCCATCGAGCATGAGAAAGGGAAGAGAATCATCCTCGGAATACGACTCAGCCAGGCTGACGAGATTTTCAATCGGACGGACAGTTGAGCGAAGAAAACGGAACAGTCCGACCACAGAGAGAACAATCAGGTTGACCAGCAGCGACACCAGGATGATACGTTCATACCCCCTGATGGAAGAATAAATGGCCGCCAGGGGAATCATTACCGCGATGCTCCCGGCAATCCGACCGTGCGCCCTGACAGGAACCGCGACAATCAATCCCCGCCTGTCGGGAAAGAACGGCAGCCCCCCCTTCCCCACCACACGGGATATATCACGTCCGGAGATCGCGGCTCTCCGCGCTGCATCCCGGACAGGATCACCGGGGCACAGTTCAAGACCGGACAATGCCTTCACCCCGTTTCCAGGCACAAAAAATACCCCGCATCGGGCATCAACAAAACGTGCCACCACGGGCATCCGCCCGCGCCCTGCCGAGGCAACCGTCAGCAGCGCCCTGACATGCTGGCGTTCTCTCAGGACCAGGTCACGTCGCCAAAGGGTCATGGCGACCATATCGACAAGCAGCATACCGGCGGCAAGCAGGACCACCAAGGTTATAAATATTTTCAGCTTGAGTCCGGAAGCACCCACAGCGAGACCATCTCCTTGATGCGGAAACCAGAAGGATCATTCTCAGTATAGCCCGACCCGTCCCTTGCAACACAGTTTTTTATGGCATTATTACTGCATAACTGAACCGAAATACGACCAGCAGAAACGATTCCGGGAGGAAGAGATGAATGATGCGCACAAAAGGGAAAGCGGATTTACCCTCATCGAGGTCATGATCGTCATCGCGATCATCGGCATCCTCGCCGCCATTGCCATCCCCAACTTCATTGCCTATCGCGACAAGGCTTACTGTACCCATGCCGAAAATGACGCCGACAACATCATCGCGGCACTGGCTTCATACTTTGCGACCCCGGCACACAACTCTTTGATTTTACCGATCAATATCATCGGCAATCAAAACAGCGGCGGATTGCAGAACATAATAAACGGTATTACATATCCACTGCTCAATGGGGCAAACACGGCAACGATTACAGGAACTTTGCCAAACCTGACAATCACGGTCCACGATGTGGACCAACGCTGTCCCCAATCCTACCAGGCAGGCAGTGCCAACTGGAACAACTGGTTCTATACCAAGACGCTACAATGATCCACCACATTGACAAAAAATGACAGAACAGGAGGATCGGCTGACAATATTTGTCAGTACCCTAAAAACGACAAACCGATACTCTGAGCCAAGCGGCTGGCACACCGAACAGCAACGGGCCGAAAAAACGAAATAAACCAACAAACAGCACCTAATCATACAGCACCTAATCATACCATTGGCACAGAAAATGCTGATCAGATCACAAACCAACCAAACAGTGTTCATTCACAACCAACTCACGGAGGAAGACACCATGACGCTGAACAAACTGAGACTGAATGCAAACGAAAAAGGCTTCACCCTCATCGAGCTGATGATCGTCATCGCCATCATCGGTATTCTGGCGGCGATTGCCATCCCCAACTTCATTGCCTACCGTAACAAGAGCTTTTGCTCTCGGGCCGAGTCCGACGCCAACGGCATCGCTGCCGCTCTTGCTGACTACTTCGCCATTCCCTCGCATACCGCTACACCTACATTGGCCCAACTGAATAATGGTAATGGCTACACACTGAGTGGCCAAGGGACCACTCAGAACACCGCGACCATCACGGGCGCCGATCCTAACAATGGCATTACCATCACCGTAACCGACGCATCCCAACGCTGCCCGGCTGACTACCAGGCAGCACAGCAGAACTGGGACGGCAACTACGTTTTCACCAAGCGCGTGCAGCCATAATCCTGTGACATAACCCACGGCCTTACCTCGTCCACGGGGGGAGAGAGATCTCCCTCCGTTTTTTCGTGGGAAAGTCCAGGTCATATCGATACAATGTCCCAAGGCAACCGAAACAGACTTCCGGCCCTTGCCGTCATCCTTGTCGGCCTGGTCATTTTCATCGTTTACTCCAACACCCTGCACGCACCCTGGCAGCTTGACGATCCACCCAACATCACCGACAATCTCCCTCTGCACATAAAAGACCTGATGCCGGCCACCCTATGGCGCACCATGTTCGCCAGGCCCTTTGCCACCGGCCACCTTTACCGACCGGTCCCCTGCCTCTCCTTTGCTCTCAACTGGTACATCGGCAACAATAATCCTTTCGGCTACCATCTGGTCAACATTGGTCTCCATATTCTCACCGCCCTGTTCATCCTGATGACGGGCCTGCTGCTGTTCCAAACCCCTGTCATGAAAAAGTACAGCCGGGAAGACGCGTTCTTCATCTCCCTGCTCGGGACCCTGCTGTGGGCACTCAACCCGGTCCAGACCCAGGCTGTCACCTATATCGTTCAACGGATGGCCGTGCTCGCGGCGCTGTTCTCGGTCCTGGCGATATACTGGTATCTCCGGGCCCGGCTCATGGACAAGGGGAAACCGCGGCCTTTCTACCTTTTTCTTGCCCTGCTGTGCTACCTGGCTGCCGTGGGCTCCAAAGAGAACGCTGCTATCCTGCCCATGAGCGTCCTGCTGATCGAATTCACCTTTTTCACCAGCCCTCCGGACCGCTTCGGCAAAAATATCCGCCTGGTGGTCATCGGACTGACAGCGCTTATACTTATCTTATCCATCCACAAGGCCATACGGATATTACCCCATTTCTTTTCTACGACCGGCAGCCGACCTTTTAGTCCGTACGAACGTCTGCTGACCGAGGCGAGGATCATGGTCTTCTACCTGAGCATCCTCTTTTATCCCCTGCCGCAACGGCTGTCTATCGACCACGAGGTCCACATCGCCCATTCTCTTTTCACACCATGGACTACCCCGGCGGCGATCATCATGCTCTGCGTGCTGACAGTCATTGCCCTGAAACTGCTTCGAAACCACCCGCTTGCAGGATTTGCCATTCTTTTTTTTCTGATTAATCACCTGGTGGAATCGACCATCATTCCCCTGGAACTCATATTCGAACATCGTAACTACCTGCCGTCCATGTTCCTCTTCATGCCGGTGGCCGCGGGCCTGCTTCACATTCTGAAAAGTGCGCCCCGTCCGGGTCTGCTTCATGCCACGGCTACAGCCTGCGTCCCGCTGCTTCTCATATCCCTCGGCCATGGCACGTATCTCCGCAACCAAGCCTGGCGATCCCAGGATGCCTTATGGCAGGACGCCTTGACCAAATCCCCCCACAACGCCCGCCCCTATGCCAAACTGGGCACGCTGGCGGGCTGGGCTCCGGAAAAATCCAGGAAAAATCTGATCCGCGCCCTCGGCTATTACGAAAAGGCCCTGAAGGCATACAGCCCGAGAACGAGTTTCAAGGCGGCGATTCTCGGCAACATGGGCGGAGTTCTGTTCAGGTACGGCTTCAACGACAATGCCATCGTCTACTACCGGAAATCACTGGCCCTGAACCCTCGTTTCAGCAATTCCCGATACGGTCTGGCCAAGGCCCTGGTGCTCGAAGGCAGGGTTCCGGAAGCACTCGACGAAGTGGACCGAGGCCTGGTCCATGAACCCGGCAGCCCCCGTTTCCTCAACCTTCGCGGCCTCATCCTCCTGTGGTTAAAACGTTCTCAGGAAGCGGTATTGACATTTGGTCAGGCAATGCACGCGAGCCGGAACAAGAAAAAATACTTCTACAACCTCGGCGTTGCCCTATCAAAAGCGGGCCATTATGCTCAAGCTGAATGGTTCCTGAGATTAAGCCAAGGGCCGACCCAAGACCTGACCATCCTGTTTAGCCTGATAGAAAACGCGATCAGGGCGGGGGACGACATACGGACTGTGGCATACACGAAAGACCTCATTCAACATTTCAGTATAAGACAGATTCGAGACCACTTGGAAAAAATGCAGCACGAATACCACAATGTCCCCATTGCCATCCCCCTGATACGTCCAGTTATTCTGCAGAGTCTGCGCGAGGCGGCACTCTCGCCCTAGTCAGCACGATCTGCCGGGGGATTATGCTGCAGAGGTTCTATACCAGCTTTCCGGCATGTTATTTATGCGCTAAGCTAAACCACATGTTCTCCCTAACGCCGAACACGCCAATTTGACGAGGTTATCAACAATGCGTACCGGCAGGCGTTCTTCCACCCTCGACTACAGGTATTACTATTACCCCGCCATGACGGCAGTTTGCATCGGCCTGGTCGACACCACCTATCTCGCCCTGCTACACTACCGCAATTACACGGACATATCATACAGCAGCTTCTGTGCCCTCACCCGAGCCATGAATTGCGACACCGTGGCCCAGAGTCCGTGGTCCGTACTCTGGGGGGTGCCGGTGGCTTTGTGGGGACTGTTTGGTTACCTGCTCTATGCTCTTCTGCTTGCCAGTGTCCGCGAACCCGATCCGGAGCGGATGCGGCTATGGAACCTTCTTCTCCTCCTGGGTGTGGCATTCTCGGCTGCGTCCCTGTACTTCGGCACAATTTCTGAGATCGAGATCCATTCCTTCTGTCTTTTCTGCATCCTGAGTTACATAGTCAGCTTTACCCTGCTGTTCTATCCATGGATCATAAGACGCCGCTTCGACTGTGGCCCCATCATGCGAGGAACGGTCGAGGCCATAGCCTCTATCAGGCGGCACCGCCTGACCCGCGTCGCTCTTCCGCTGATCGCGGCGGCCTTCGTGGCGGTCAGGCTGTTTATCCCTCATTACTGGCTCTATACCTTTCCTGATCCCACCGATGAGGGGATCACTACCGGAATAACGGATAACGGACACCCATGGATTGGAGCAAAGCACCCCGAGCTGGTCATCGAGGAGTTCACCGATTACCAGTGTTTCCAGTGTTACAAAGCTCATTACATGCTCAGACGCCTCATCGCGCAATACCCCGATCGTATCCGCCTTGTTCACTATCAATATCCACTGGATAACGAATTCAACAGTATCGTGGTTCCATCCCCATTTCACGTTGGTTCCGGAAAAATGGCTCTGCTTGCCATTTATGCATCACTACGAGGGAAGTTCTGGCAGGCGAATGATGCGCTGTTCAAATTGGGGCGGGACAAAAAAACATTCAACACCAAAATGTTGGCCAAAGCGACAGGGCTTTCGGCTGGAGAGTTAGCGATGGCCGTCCAAGATCGTGGAAACCTGGTCTATCGGCTACTTCTGCGGGACATCCGCAAGGGAATGAAGCTTGGAATTACCGGGACGCCGACGTTTGTGGTCCACGGTAAGGTGTACTCAGGTTCCATTCCTCCCAATATCCTACAACCGGTGCTCGACAAATGACTGCAACGCATCCAGGGACCCGGTTATCCCGCTCTCTCCCCTTCCTTATCCTACTCCTGCTGATCCAGGTCGGCGCACTGGGCCTGCTTGCGGCCGTACCACCGGTAAGCCGTGACGCTCTGACCCATCATCTGTTCGTCCCCAGCCTTTATCTCCGCCACGGCGGGATATATGAAATACCGGATATCATATTCTCGTATTATCCCATGAACCTGGATATGCTATATATGATCCCGCTGTACTTCGGTAATGACATCCTGCCCAAATACATTCACCTCCTCTTTGGCCTGATGACGGCGGGCCTCGTGTATGGCTACCTGAGAAAACGTCTCTCCCCGGCCTGGGGGGGGCTTGGCGCGCTGTTCTTCATCTCCATCCCCATCATTGTCAAGCTGTCGATCACCGCCTACGTGGACCTGGGCCTCGCCTTTTTCAGTACCGCAGCCATCCTCGCCATCTTCCGCTGGCTGGAAAACGGCTGCCGCACCATAGACCTGGTGATTGCAGGGGTATTCTCGGGGCTTGCCGCCGGAACCAAGTACAACGCCCTCATTACCGTGTTCCTGCTCTCCATGTTCGTCCCGATCCTCTACGTCCGAAGGAAAGACGCCACCGGGATCAGGGGCGGGGCCAAGGGGCTGGGGTACGGATTTCTGTTCCTCCTTGTCACCGGAGTCGTCTTTTCCCCATGGATGCTCCGCGACTATCTCTGGACCGGCAACCCCATCTACCCCCTGGGAGGAACACCTGCCCGGCATCTGGCCCACCGGGGGGAAGCGGCCGGAGGAGAATCGACCGGCCACGACCTCAGCCGGACGCTCGAAAAAATAACCGGACAAGGACGGAGAGTCTTCATTTACCGAAAAGTGCTCTACCACGAGAAATGGTGGCAGACCGCCCTCCTGCCCGTCCGTTTCTTCTTTGAGGGTCGGGACGACGATCCCCGTTACTTCGACGGCAAGCTCACACCGTTTCTTCTCCTCCTGCCGTTGGCCGCCTTCATCCGCCGGGATCCGCGCCCTACGGTCCAGCGGGAGAAAAAGGTCCTTCTCGCCTTCAGCGTTCTGGCCTTCTTCTTCACATTTTTCCAGTCAGCCCTGCGCATCCGTTACATGATTCCAATAATCCCCCCCCTTGCCATTCTTGCGATCTTCGGGCTGTGCGAACTCCACCGCCTCATCTCCTGGAAGAACCGTCGGGCAGCCGCCCTGTTCACCACCGTCGTCGCCGGAACGATGCTCGCCTACAACGCCACCTATACCGCAAGGCAATTCTCCATAGTCAAACCATGGCCGTACATCAAAGGCGAGGTGAGCCGGGAGAGGTACATCACCAGTTTCTATCCGGAATACAAGGTGATAGAATACACCAACCGTTTTCTCTCCCCCAAAGACAAGGTACTGTGCATATTCCTCGGCAACCGAGGCTACTACATGCGCTTCCAGGCCCTGTTTGTACGGCCTGGAGGTTCACTTCTGCCCGGCGGACTGCCGGAAGACGGGACAAGCGGCCTGGTGGCCGCACTGAAGCGTGAGGGAATCGGGCACATACTGTCACGCGACGACCTGACAGCCTCATGGCTGCAAAACCTCTCCTCTGAGAAACGCGCAGAGACAATCGCCTTCTTTCGGCATCATACAATGTTGCTATACCGCTATGGAGGGTACAGTCTGTACCGGGTGAAAAAACTATAGTGGCCCCAAACTCTTT
>DRKH01000448.1 GCA_011051825.1 Desulfobulbus sp. | reverse complement strand
GAATGGTGGTAATCAAATAATTATTTGGTAACTGTTCAGGAGCACCTCATCTTCGCCCATTTAAGCCAGTTCGAGTAGCACAGGTACGCTTCACAGTCTTTCCCTGCCTTGTTGGTATGGCGCAGGGTGGCGATACGGGCTATTTTTGCGCCCTTTCTCGTATAACAGGATGATATAATAGAGTAAATCCTGTTGCTGTCCGCCGAATTTTTCGTCCGGACCTTGCTCTTTTCGGCTGTCCATCAACTCTGTCCGACCTGCTTTCCCGAAGGTTCACTGATTTAAAATATTGTGATTTCAGTATGTTGCCAGTGGGCCCGGCCCCGGGACAGCAGAGGTTTGCTTAATGGCGCAAAATAAGCCATGCAGGCAAGGGCGGCCGGGCGCAATCTGCGCATGATTGATAGGTCTTCTATAAGCGGAAAGTTCAGTGAAAGGCTGTAAGTGGAAAAATGTATGTAATATATAGACGAAAGATCCAGGAGTTATGGGGCGTCGTCTTTTTTTTTGCCGTAGCTGTCCGCTTTTGGCACATGCCTTGCGATAGAAGAGGCAAAGACAAAAAGCATGACCCTGAAAAATGAGAACGGAGGATACCATGAGCATCCATACACTGACAAACGCAATGACGAATGATGGCGGTCATTCCCTGCTGCAGAAAACCATGATGTTGCTGGCACGGTTAAGTGAACCCTTCTGGTTCTGCATGTCCTTTCTCCTCTTCCTGCTCATGGGGCCCTTTTCCGCAGTTGCCGTCCTGGTCGGCCTCTGCACCCTGGCCAAAGAAAACAAATCCAAGATGATTGAACCGGCAAGTGTTTAACGGCTCGATTTAAAAAATTTATTTAACTCACCCAAGGAGGAACACAATGGCAAACGGATTCTCACTGGCAACAATTGCCGAACCAGAAGTAGGACGCCCCGGAATTAATGTCCTGACCGGTCTGTTTGGTCTGTTGGTGGTCGCCGGTCTCGGAGCCGGATTATACGGCTTTGTGGTTGGTCATGAACATGTCTATAACAATACCCGTGAAGTGCCCTGGGGCCTGTTGATTTCAACCTATGCATTCTTTGCTATCACTTCCACCGGTCTGTGTCTGCTGGCGGCAATCAGCCATATCTTCGGCGGCAACAAGATTGCTCCCCTGGCCAACCGCATGGTCTGGCTGTCACTGATCACCATTATAAGCGGCTTTCTGGTTATCGGGATGGAGATTGAAAGTCCCTGGCGTATGGCCATCTGGAACGTGATTTCCCCGAATCCAACCTCCAATATCTGGTGGATGGGTACCCTGTACGGCCTGGCGGTCGGATTTGTTATCCTTGAGTTCTGGCTCATTATAACCCGGCAGTACAAGATGGCCCTGGTACTCGGTATCTTCGGTGCCTTTGCCGAAACCGCAGCCAACAGCTGTCTCGGCGGTGTCTTTGCAACCCTGCCCAGTCATCCGTTCTGGTACGGTGGGACGATACCGGTCTACTTTCTGGCCTGTGCCTTTACCTCCGGTTCCGCCGCCGCAGTCCTCTTTACCCATTACGCCTATGCGATTCGCGGTAAAAGAATGGAAGAGCATATGTTCAACGGCGTTCAGGCTGCAGCCAAGGTTCTGATGCTGATGCTGATCCTGGTCAGTGTTTCGACCTTCTGGAGAATGATCTCCTTCTATGTCGGTGGAACCGATGCCGGCCGGGCTGCTGCCGATTCCCTGATCTCCGGCCCGCTGTCCACCAACTTCTGGGTTTTTGAAGTTGCCATCGGTCTTGCCGCTCCGCTGCTGCTGCTGGCCCTGACCCGGGTACGAAGCCTTGGCGCCATGTCTGCTGCGGCCCTGATGACCCTGGTCGGTATGTTTGTCTCCCGCCTGGACATGGTTACCGCCGGTCAGCTGGTTCCGCACTACCAGGGTTTTGAGGATTTTCCGGCTCTGTTGAGCTACACCCCTTCCGGCTTTGAGTGGATGGTTGCCTTCGCCGGTATCGGTCTGTGCGGCATGGCCTTCCTGCTCGGCGAACGTTTCTTCGGTAAGGTTTTTGCCGATCACGGCGGTCACTGAAAAGATGAGCTTCCACCTGTAACCGGGATTGATTGAAAACCAAAAAAGAAGACAATACATCCCGGTTACACCCTTACCCGAAAGAGGATCACAGATGGTTGACGAAAAGAAAGCGATTTTCACCATTGGGATAGCTGCTCAGATGCTTGAAGTCCATCCGAGAACCCTGCGGATCTATGAGGAAGAGGGATTGATCAAGCCCATGCGCAAGGGGAAGTGGCGCTACTACACGATGAATGATATCAAGTGGATTGAATGCCTGCGCGAGATGATCCATGAGCACGGTATTTCGATTGCCGCAGTCAAGAAGCTGCTCCAGTACACACCGTGCTGGAATATAACCGACTGCCCTTTTGAAAAGCGTAAACAGTGTACCGCATTTATGTCCAACGGTCTTGTTCCCAGAAAAATCGAAACCGAGAAACCACGCAAGGTTGCCCACATGAAGTGGAATGCCGCCTGATCGCTCCCGGACCTCCTGCTTCAAGGAAAAGCCTTCCCCCGGCCATTGGCCGGGGGAAGGCTTTTTTGTTT
>DRKH01000447.1 GCA_011051825.1 Desulfobulbus sp. | reverse complement strand
TGATGCCGGTTTTCTTCAACGAGATCGGGGCCGAGGGTGAGCTGCGCGAGGTCTCGACCGAGCTGGATGAGCTCCATAAGCGGCGTGATGTGCTCATCCATTTCCTGCGCAAGCAGAGCCATGTCGAGTCCAGCAACCTGATTGTTGATTTCATCAAGGCAATTTTCAGCTTCTGGCTTACTCTGGACAAGGAACAGCTGCGCGATTATCTGCCCGATGAAATTCTCTCCCAGGTCGAGGTCTCCGGTCCCTTTATCGATGAACAGCATCTGCTGGCCACCCGTATACGGGAAGACCTGCAGTTTGACTCCATGGCCGATATCCTGCAGTGGGACGGAGAGGGACGAAAGGCCTATCTGGAACGGCAGCAGGATGTATCTATTGTCGAGCGCAAACGTTTTGAACTGCTGGTCAGGATGTTTAAACTGCTGCACCAGAAGTACAATCTCGGCCTGCCCGAGCTGCGTAATCAGCTCCAGCAGGCCACCCAGTCCGGCTTCCCAGAAATGGAAGACCTGCTGGAGGTTCTGGAGAACTGCAATCCCCTGCAGTGCCTCGGTGCCCTGATGGATCATCTAGAGCAGCTCAAAGAGATTATCCTGAGTGACCAGGTCTTTGAGCCGCGGGAGGAAATTTATTACAAGCGCCATATTGCGGTGGATATCCCCTCGGTCTACGGCCGCTACAGTGAGCGGAAATTCGATGCCCTGGGCCTGAGCTTCCGTCTGGAAAATCTGGCAAACATCTATCTTGAACGGCTCTTCCAGACCATTAATCTCAACTTCATCACCCAGGCGACCTTTATCCACATCGTCCGCTGTCTGAAGCTCTATCTCCGGGCCCTCCAGATCGACGGGATCAGCAGCCGCCGGCTGGACACCTATGCCAGTCTGCTGTCCTCGTCCATCGGCATCAAACGCTTCTCCTATACCCAGCATCTTGATATCATGCGCGGTCTCTCCGAAGGGGTCAAGGATGTTATCTATGCCTATTACACCAATATTCACCAGAACAACCTGTCGATCATCATTCCCCAGATCGGCCAGGAAAATCTGCTGACCATGTACCGTTCCCTCTGGGACGACGATGATATTCCCTCAACCGTGCTCAGGCTGTCCGAATCCTTTTTCCGCGACCTGATCGCCACCACCTTCGGACTCCAGCATCTGGACAACTTTATCAGCCGGATTATCCAGACCCTGGAGGCGCAGAAGGATCTCCTGGATGAGAAGACCCTGGACCTGCTGATGACCTATAACCCGAAAAAATCCATCAGCTCGCTGTTTAACGAGAACCTGTCGACCCATAACCTGATCCACCTGGGCAACAAGGGCTTTAATCTTATGGTCCTGGCCGGGGACGGTAAGCCGGTGCCGCCGGCCGCCATCATCACCACCGAGATTTTTCGCTGCTGGCCTGCGGTCCGCAAGTTTGACCGGGCCCGGGACGAGTTCATGGGGAGGGTCCGCTCGTCAATCACCGAGATCGAGGAGTTGACCGGCAAGGTTTTCGGCTCACCGGACCGGCCGTTGCTGCTGTCGGTCCGCAGCGGGGCGGCTGTTTCCATGCCCGGGATGATGACAACCATCCATAACGTGGGCTCCAACAGTGAACTGGTCGAGGAATTTGTCGGCAATCATCCGGAGCAGGCCTATTTTGCCTGGGACAACTACCGGCGTTTTAATCAGTCCTGGGCCATGGCCCACGGCATTGACCGGGAAGAGTTCCAGGCCCTGATGAATGACCATAAACAGCGCTACGGCGTTGCCCTGAAACGGGATTTTACCGCTGAGCAGATGCAGGAGCTGGCCCTTGGGTATGAACAGGCCGTGCAGCGGCTCGGGTGCGGAGTGCCGGAAGATCCCTGGGTCCAGCTGATCGGGGCGGTGGAAATGGTGCTGGAGTCCTGGAATACCCATAAGGCAAGAGAGTATCGTCACCTGATGGATGTCTCCGATGACTGGGGGACTGCGGTTATTATTCAGGCCATGGTCTACGGCAATATCAGCCATCAGGCGGGCAGCGGGGTGCTGTTTACCGCCCATCCCTACCGCAAGGTCAGGCGGGTGGCACTGTGGGGGGATTACGCCCCGGGAGACCAGGGCGAGGATATTGTCTCCGGGCTGGTGACCAGTTATCCCGTTTCCGTGGAACAGGCCCAACTCGATGGCCGTTCAGTCGAGAATTCTCTGGAACAGCGGTTCCCGAAAATTTATGAACGGCTGCTCTCCATCTCCAGGGATCTGGTCTACACCAAGGAGTGGAATCCCCAGGAGATTGAATTCACCTTTGAGGGCCCGGAGCCGGACCATCTCTATATCCTCCAGACCCGCGACATGATCACCATCAAGAAGAAAGAACATCTCAACGTCTTTGCCGACAGCGAGAAACTTCAGAACGCAATCCTCGGCAAGGGTATCGGGGTCAGTGGTTCGGCCCTTTCCGGGCGGGCGGTGTTCAATGAGGATAATATCCACCAGCTGCGGAGGGAGGATGGCAATACCCCGCTGATTCTCATTCGCCAGGATACGGTGCCCGAGGATATCCGTGAGATTTCCATGTCCGACGGCCTGTTGACCGCCCGCGGCGGCCAGACCTCACACGCCTCGGTGGTCGCCACCCGGCTGGAAAAGACCTGTGTGGTCGGCTGCCGGGATCTGCAGGTCTATGAAACCAGGGAGTACGCCCGCATAAACGGCCACCAGATCAACTTCGGCGATCCCGTCTCCATCGACGGCCGCAGCGGTCTTTTTATCCAGGGTCACCATCCGATCCGGGAAGAGGTTCATATTCTGCCGTTGTAGGGTCAGGTTTCAGGTGGCGGGTTTCAGGTTCCAGGTTTAAGGTGTCAGGAGCGGGCAACAACGTATCGCGGGTATGTGTTTGTTTTCTCCCGTCCACTCTTCGCTCGCTTGAAAGCCCTGTGGCACAACGGATTTCCCGGTCTGAAAGAAGGC
>DRKH01000446.1 GCA_011051825.1 Desulfobulbus sp. | reverse complement strand
TTTATCCGGCCTTTACCCTGGTGGAAATCAAGGTCGGCATCGGAGCTTGAAATGGCGGAACCGGCGGCGCCGGGGTAACCGGAATACCGATAACCGTCTCACCGGGATGGGTATGGGACTGATATAACGCAACCAGTTGACTCAGATAGGTCATCAGTTCATCACCAAACACCACCGGATGGGTGGCGTTTTCCACCAGCTCAATCTGGGGCGCTTCCACCACCGCCTTGACATTCCCCTGCACCGTTATCTTGCCCTGCGTCACTTCGATCTTTAAAATATTATCGCCGTTTTCATCACTGAGACTGATCACCTGCCGGTTATCGTCCAGGGTCAACAGCGTACCGCTCTCGGTGCGGATAATCTTGATCGGCGGTGTCGCATCGGCTCCCTCTTCATTACGGGGAAGTTGATCTCTTCCCCACCAGCAGCCTGCCCAGATCGGCCGGCCGGGATCCCCTGCTTCAAATTCGATCCAGACCCCCGAACCCACCGGCGGCACGGCATAAATCCCAACGCCGTCTCCGGAATACGGGGCACAGGGCAGAGCCCAGGGTGACTCCACATCACCAAGCACTTCCGGTACAGTTGCTCTCAGCCGACCCATATTTTCAGGATCGTCCACATTGCTGACCACGCCGCGGTACTTGCCGTAAAACCGATTGCGATTCTGCTCGGCAAGCTCTACCACCAGTCGTTCCACGGATGTTCCTTCCACTAAAAAATACCTCCTCCGACCCCGCCGCCATGGCTGTCGGCCCCGCCCGACCTCGCATTACGCCGCAGGGAAAACTGCTGCTTATAGCCGGCATCGTTTATGGTATGGGTGACCCTGCTGATCAACCAGTCGCCGCTCAGATAGCCGCCGACACCGGTTACCCTGATCACCGTATATGGTCTCAGCACCCCGTTATAGGTATCAGCCACGACTTCGCTACTTGCTGAATACGCCCAGCTCGAATGATCCACAGCTGCAGCTGCTGCAGCCTCAAGCTCTGTTTCCTCGGCCCCGGTTCGGGCCAGCAGAACTTTGCCCGGTTCAAGAATAACATGGACCGCCTCATCCCCCTGCGGCTCGATATTGCCGTCTTCGGATTCACCGCTAACCTGACTCAGGTCGGTGATATCGACGGCATCGGCCCGGGCGGAGAAAGGGCGCAATCCGTCAAAACCGGCGCTGAACGTATTTATATTCCGGGCCGCTCCGGTGAGCAGCAGATCGGGATAATCACCCCTTGTCAGATCAGGCCGTTTAAAGACGCCGATACTGTTCCCCGGCAGATCACCCGGCTGCACATAAACAAACATCCCGTTGCTGCGAGCCAGTTTCCGCAGCAGATGCATGGCTGTGCCGCGCTGTACGGTATACCGGGTCAAGCCACCGGCCGCACCTTGAACGGAATCGGTCCGGGCAGTCAGGCCGTATTGCGAGAACAGGGTCCGGGCTATCTGGTCCGGCTCTTTATCTTCAAACACCACAACCTCCTCTACCTGATTTAAGAGTACGCTGTCATCCTGCACCACCAGCACCATCTTGCTGCTGTTTGGTGATGCACTCAACTCAAAACGCCGGCCGACAATGGGGCCGTCGATCAAGGGCACAAAATCTCCTTCACGGATTTTCACCTCCAGCCTGACCCGGGCAAACGGTTGGCTGAGCTCCTCCTCCATACCTGACCACAGCCCGGTTTCATCGGTGCCGATATCCATGGTCAGCTCCGCTTCGGCAGCCATACCGATCGCCTGGTCCACCCGAACCTCGCTGAACAGGCCGAGCCGCTCTTCACCGGCGGCATTGTTATCCAGAAACAGGCGCAGTTCAGCAACCGGCATGACTATCTCTTTGGAACATTAATAACACGGCCTGTGGTTTCGACCAGTTCACCCGCTTCCAGCTCGCTGTTGGCATCGGCGATATGCCAGAAACGGGCACCATCCCTGTATTGATGTTCACTCATGACATCAAGTTGGCTCCCATCGGTAACGACAGTTTCAACTCCACCTGCCGCCGGGAGTCGGCGCAGCTTTACCGCCTGCACGATCCGCCCCTGCCTGTCCGTATTCCTGACGGTTGCCAACCCGTAATAGCGTGATTTTTTACCAAACATGGTTTCTCCGCATACACTTAAAAGGGGACGATATCCACTGCCAGCTCCACCGATTTGGCCAGATTCAGCAAGGCCTGTGCTTCTTTTACCGTCTGGGTATAGCTCAAAGCGCCGCGGCCTATGGTATCATCGGAATTATCCGGAAAACCGGCAATCTGCAGGCCGATGGCCACCTCGGCCTGGACCGGGTTCAGCAGGGGATCAAACTTCTGTTCGGTAATCGACATGGATTTAATCTCAACCGGCAGCACCCTGGATGGCCCCCAGATAAAGAGGATCCGCGGCGTCTGCTCCCTTGGAATTGTCCGGGTGGCCCTTTCCCCTTGATCACCACCCAGGCCCAGGGCATCACCGACGGCATCAACAACCGCCCCGATGGCCCCGCTGATGATACCGCCTTCCGGATACACCATTTTCTCGAGTGCGGCCAACTGCGGACCGATACCGAACACTCTGGGAATGGCAGCTGCCGCCCCGCCTTTCCCCAGGTCGTCGGCTGCGGAAAACTGAGCGGTTAAAGTAAAACTTTCAACCGGCGGTGCGCTGGTCTGGTGCGATTCGGTCTGCCTGGCATTCTCAGGGGAGGAAACGGACTGGGACTGCGCCATATTCAGGGTCCGGGAGATCTGCTCAGGATTAAACTGAAAGACCACGATATTGGGGATGGGGCCCAGCACATCACTGCCGTATTCAACCAGTGCTCCCCGTAAAAAAAACGACATCAACCACCTCCTGAGTCAGCAGTCGAGCTGTTATCCGGCAATGTTGCGCCGACTAACCGTGCTCTGACAGCCTCGGCCAGCTGCCCGGCAATAATTCCGCGCAGGGCGTTTCCATCGAGTACGGTTTCACTCCGTACCGGTCCAAGCGCCAGTTCCCCAATATCAATATCCGCCGAAATACCCGGAGGCAGCGAACCCAGACGCCGATGCAGTTCCTCTTCCAGATCCTTGACCGCCGATTCCACGACCTGGGCCGACACGCCATGGAGCGCTATCGTGACCCGGTTAATATCGATATTGATCATCCGGCCCGCTCCCGAAGCAGGTTACTGTACGAACCGAATTGCTCGACATCTGCGGTACGGTTCATTTTTTCAAGCTCCCTTTTCACCGCCAGTAACAGATCAACCATCATGACTTTTCCGCTCCCGGTGCTCTCTTTAGTCGTGTCGGCTGCCCGCAGGCAGGCATTAAAGGCAATAGAGCGAATATGTCCGCCTGAAAGCTGAAACTGTTTGGCCAGATATTTAAAGTCAATATCACTTACATCCACACCAGCGGGAAAGACGAGTCGCCAGATCTGCAGCCGCTCGGCCACACCCGGTATCGGAAACTCGATAACAAAACGCAGCCGTCGTATAAAGGCATCATCAAGATCCTTACGCCGATTGGTTGCCA
>DRKH01000445.1 GCA_011051825.1 Desulfobulbus sp. | reverse complement strand
CTCTGCTGTCCCGGGGCCGGGCCCCACTGACAACATACTGAAATCACATTATTTTAAACCAGGGAACCTTCGGGAAAGCAGGTCGGACAGAGTTGATGGACAGCCGAAAAGAGCAAGGTCCGGCCGGAAAATCCGACGGGCAGCAATATGATTTATCCTATTACATCAAACCGTTACATGAGAAAGGGCGCAAAAATAGCCCGCATGATACCTCAAAGAAACGATGCGGAAGTATATGTCGACCGCAATTCAACCATTGTCTCGCTGAAGAGGGTATTGACGTCACTCTCCCTGTGTATGGTTTGATGAACTGCAGGCATGCATATATAGAATATATGGAAACAGGAAATATATACTTTCTTCCTGCCATATATGGTTGTGACTCCTGTGTGAACGCTTACGCACAATATACAAGCTCAAATACAAGCGTCTGGTTTCCTATTTCCTCGGTAAGTAAAGAGGGCACAATTGCTGGAGTTACATGGATCTAATCCTGATTGCCCAGGGGCGTACAATATTGGAGGTACTGGAGATAGCACGGAATGTTGCCAGGAGATTGTTGGAAGCCCAGGGAGAACGACAACAAGAGACTTCTCCGCCGGCGGTAGCCAACCCCTTTGACTGTTCTCTGGTTGTAGGTGTTAAAGTGGGGAAGCTGGTCGGTTTTCGTTACCGTCAAATAGTCAAGCGGTTAAAAAAGCTTGGTTTCGTATTTGACCGTCAGGCCGCCGGTAGCCATGAAATCTGGTAGAATGAACAGACAGGCCTATATACCACCATTCCAAATCACCCTGGAGACATGCAGCACTCTCCGGGCGATCCTGAAACAAGCAGGTATTTCACCTGATGATTTTCTGAAAGATAAATAAGAAGCTGTTCACGATATCCAATTGCACCGGACAAGTGGCGCTGTCACGTATGGGATAAAATCCCCGCCCACCCTTACGCTCCAGGTTCGGCGTTCATGGCGGGGCGCGCATTGTATCGCTCGCTGTCCGTCACACCGTTTGCTGAAAAGAAAAAAAACGCAAACAGTCCGTCGATCAGTCCGCTCGCATAAGGCAACCACCGGGAAGTTGCAAAAAGTTTCGGCCTTGTTGCCTGCAGTAAGCTGATAAGTGGCAAGGGAGATGCAACACCTTATGCGACAGTGCTCTGACGTACGCGCCGGGCTGGCAGCTAATGCGTCGTCTGCCCCTGGTTCGGAGTCTATGCTTACCTGCCGCGGGAGCGAAAGAACGAACTGGAACTCCTTGCTATTAAAGGAAATCTAATTTGTACCTGACCCCTTTTAATGACCCATTTTATGGTGCTTTTATTGGTTGATCATTGTCTTGTTGCTCCGGGAATTTTTTTTAAACTTTTCAGCACCTATAGGTAACTTTTACAACGAAAAGACCTCCAAGAGTCAATAACTTATTGGGCTTGACGGGTACTTTTCCATGTCGTATTATATGATATAATGCTACAAGGAGATTATTTTCAGTATCCTTAGGTGACACTATGACCATTGGCGAAAAGATAAACAAATTGCGCAAGAAACGAGGCTGGAGTCAGCAAAGCCTGGCAAAACAACTCGGGACCAGCGGACCGGTAATCGGCAGGTACGAACGAGGTGAGATGGTGCCGTCGGTCGAAGTGGCAGGAAAGCTGGCTGATGCATTTGGCGTCACGCTTGATTATCTGGTGGATACCACAGGTAATGTTGCCGAGATTAAAGATAAATCAATGCTGGCCCGGCTTGCTGACATTGAGCGGCTCAACAGCGAGGACAAGGAAACGATCCTCAAGGTCGTTGACAGCCTGCTTCGTGATGCCAAGGCCAAACAGGCATATATGGCCACGGCTTGATTTTTTTTTCAGGGAGACGAACATGCAGACCTTTACGGCCGTTGTCCATAAAGAAGATGAGCTCTATGTTGCCGAGTGCCCCGAGGTTGGAACCGCCAGCCAGGGAACATCGATCGAAGAAGCGATAGGCAACCTGCGGGAGGCGACCGAGTTGTATTTGGAAGAGTTTCCTGCAAAACAGACCTTCCGGCCGATTCTGACCACCTTTGAGGTTGCGGCGCATGCCTGAGTTGCCAAGGATATCAGGTGACCAGGCCATCAAGGTATTCCTGGCCCTGGGCTTTTACCAGGCCAGACAGAAAGGCAGTCATGTTGTCATGCGCCGGGACAACAAAGGGTGTGTTATCCCGCGGCACAAAGAACTGGCCGTAGGTACCCTGCGCAGTGCAATCAGGCAGGAATTACGGTTGAAGAGTTTGTGAAGGCTATGAAATAAGGATCAATTGGCGCTGGTGCGCGGAAATAAAAAATTCCCCGCCCCACCCTTACGCGCCGGGTTCGGTGTTCATGCCGGGGCGCATTGTACCGCTCCCTGGCCGTCACACTGTTTGCTGAAAAAAACCGCAAACAGTGCGCCGGCCAGTCCGCTCGCATAAGGCAATTATGTTAAATGGCTGGGGGAGTATCAGGGGTGTAGTCGTCGGGAAGCGTGGTGGTTGAGTCCGGCCCGGTGCCAGTGGCGGGGCCATTGAGGACATAATTGGGCCTTATGCGACAGTGCGCTGGAGTACGCTCAATGTTCGGTGGTTATTCCGGCTCCTGCCCTTAGTTTCCCGCTGGAGCGGAAGAAGAGTCAAGAGTAGACTTGACCCCTTACCTGGACCCCTTACCTTGCGGCGATACTCAAAATTAAAATATTGAACATACCTGCGCCCCAGTGACTGCATCATCTTACTTACACCACCCTCTTGCCGGGGAGTACACAGTAAATGTACATGGTTAGTCATCATTACCCAGACATGTATAGCCACTTTATATTTTTGAGAGTATTCTTTCAACCAACCCGCATAGGCGCCATGATCTTCATCGGAAACAAAACACGCTTGCCTGTTGTTTCCTCGTTGGATGAGATGAACTGGAATACCTATCGGTGATATTCTGGGAAGTCGAGCCATCGTCTATTTGCTCGGGGTAGCGGGCAAGTTTTGTTTAGATAATCCTACATTATATAAACACGTTACACAATATTTAATTTCACTCTGACCCCTTTTACTTCATTTTTTCGTTGCATAAACAATTTGACGGGAATAGTGTTGATTTCATGAAGAATGCAAAACACACTGTTTCTGAAAAATTTCCTGAAAGACTCAGGTTGGCAAGGCAACAAAAAGGCTTTACCCAGGGGCAGCTCGCCCAGCGGGTAGGCTCGGACAGCCAAAGGATTTCAAAATATGAAAGGGGGGGTGATGGTTCCGACAACACCCATCCTTGTGAAACTCGCTGACGCACTTGACGTGAGCCTTGATTATCTTTTGAGGGATGCTGAAGACAAACCAATCGGCAAAATTAGGGATGCCGCCCTGCTGGATCAGTTCACCCAGATAGATTCACTCGCAGAAGATGATAAGCAGCTGGTCAAAGGGCTTCTTGATGCATTTATCAAAAAGAACAAATTCGAAATGCTGGCCCAGAACTGAGGACATCACGATGCAGACACAAACAGTGAAAGAAAAAATTACCAAAGTTGTTCTGTCATTGCCGGAAGATGCTTCCTACGATGAAATAATGAGAGAGCTGGCTTTTGAAAGAATGGTTGACCGTGGAATGGAAGATGTTTATGCCGGTCGGGTTATATCCAATGATGAGATGGCTGGCCGGATCAGAACATGGCGGAAATAAGATGGTCACATGAAGCCGCACAATGGCTCAAAGAAATTTACGAGTACATTGCGCAAGACAATCCTGCCGCTGCCGGGAAAGTCGTTTCCGGCATCTATGAAAAAGCTCAACTCCTGAGTAATTTTCCCGAGATTGGGTATAAATACCGTGAAGAGCCGGAAGGAGAGATTCGTATTCTCTTATATGGCCATTACCGGATTGCTTACCTCATTACTGACGGCCCCATTGATATCCTTGGGGTTTTCCACGGGGCATTGCAAATTGAAAGGTACCTGCCCTGAGCCAAGTGGCGCTGACGCACGGATAGAAAAAAAATCCCCGCCCACCCTTGCGCGACGGGTTCGGTGTTCATGCCGGGTGCATTGTACCGCCCCTTGCCGTCACACTGTTTGCTGAG
>DRKH01000444.1 GCA_011051825.1 Desulfobulbus sp. | reverse complement strand
TTATTTCCACAACGGTTGTCTCGGTCGACCCCTGGATATCCTCTATCTTTCCCTTGATTTCCTGGGTGGCTTCAGCCGTCTGTTTGGCCAGGTCTTTGATCTCGTTGGCAACAACGGCAAAACCCTTGCCCGCTTCACCGGCTCGCGCCGCCTCAATGGTGGCATTTAAAGCCAGCAGATTTGTCTGCTCTGAAATCTCGGTAATCACTTCCGTTACTTTACTGATAGCTCCGGCTGCAGTCCCAAGCGCATCAACCTTTTCCGTCGAACTTGTCGTCAGGGCAACAGCCTCGTGGGTGACCCGGGTTGCCTTCTGGGTATTTTGTGAAATTTCTTTGACGGTAGCAGACATCTCTTCAGAAGATGTTGCGATGACATTGACATTGGTTGCGGCCTGTTCACTTGCAGCAGCAACGGAATTCATATTGGCACTCATCTCTTCGGCTGCTGCGGCTACACTTGTCGCCTTGGATGACGATTGTGCAGCCCCTTCGGTCATGTCGGCAGAGGACTGAGCAAGTTCTGCGGCTGCACGCTGTAATTGTTGTGCATTGGCGGAGAACTGCTTGAATATATTGTTCAACCTGGAGACCATCTCATTGAGAGATTCGGTCAACCGGCCAATCTCGTCATGACTTTTCACCTCAAGACTGGTCGTAAAATCACCCTGACCGACCCGACCGGCAAACTCAACGCTTCGCAGAATGTTACCGAGAATAGCCCGCAGGGTAAAGAAGACCACAAGTATGGTCAACACGGTGGCAATCAGCGCCACAAGCAGGATGGTTGCGGTCAGTTTTCCGGAGTCGGAAGCAATGGAAGCGGCTTTTTCCTGCTTCTGTTTTTCAGAATATTCGCTGATCTTGTTGGTCATCTTTTCAACGTTGTGAACAGACGTGCGCATATCTGCAATTAATGCCTTAATTTTTTTATTACTTTCAACCACGGAACGCAGGTTTTTTCTGTAGGTATCCACCAGTTGCTTAACGGCAACATAGTATTTTTTGAGAACCATCTCGGTGTCAAAGGCATCAACAAGTTCATCAGCAGCATTCATCGCCCCGTCAATATACTTGTCCTCTCCTCTCAAGAAATAGTCCTTTTCATGCTTACGGATGGTAAGAAGGATGGCCCTGACGCCGGGGACAAAGATTTCGTTAAAGGTTTTTTCAATGGTGACCCCGGCCTTAATCATGGCCTTCATCGAATCATCGGAGTGATTGGCTGTATATGCGGCAAGGGCCTGGCGGTATTTTTGCAGTTCCGCCATTACCACTTTCTTGGCGGCAGGATTAAATGGATTCTCAGAGGCCATTTCCGTAACCTGTTCAAGCGTACTGTTGAGTTTCTCCTTCATCCGATCGGAGCCTGTCCGGGCATATTCCCGTTCAAATCGTCGCATTCGAAAAAAGGCAAGATACAGGTCATCTATTTGATGTTCAGCCAGTTGTGCCGCCAGGTTATGGGCGGTTTCTCTTAATTTTCCCTGCAGACCGGAGAGATTGTCCAGGCCGATCTTCTTTTTTTCTTCAACAACAGCAGAAAACCCTTTTTGATACTGACCTACGGATTGCAGTATGTTGGAGGCCTCCTGATACATCTTGTCATCAGAGCCCTTGGTGAGAGAGAGGAGAGCATTGACTTGTTTTTTTAAGTCGTCAATCGTTGTATTGAATTTACCTACATACTTTAAATCATCTCTGAGTAAGAAATCCTTTTCATCCCGCCGACATTGCAGCATCAATGTATCTATGTTCATGCTGTGTTCGTCAATTCGGATTTCATGATCCATCAAATTGGTAAACTGCTCAAAGGTTTTCCTGTTTCCTGAAATGCTCATGCTCAAAATTCCCAGCATGACCACCAGAACTCCGCCAAAGAGAATGGTAAATTTAACCTTTATACTTCTGTTGCTCCAGAATCCGAACATGTGCCATTCCTCCAGCCAAGCATGGAAATAATTTAAAATTATTTAAAATTATTTAAAATTATTTAAAATTATTTAAAATTATTTAAAATTATTTAAAATTATTTAAAATTATTTAAAATTATTTAAAAAATTACTTTTAAAAAAAAAAGTAAAAAAATTTAAAAATATTTATTAATATCAAGATGATCATATTTAAGACAGATGTGGCCCAGCTAGTCTATTTGTATCACAGGAAGGCGGGATCGCAAAAATATTTTATGCGGGAGCGCGTAAGCGATCACAGGCACTGCACGGAGTCTCGTCCCTCGCTTACCTGGAGTCTCGTCCCTCACTTACCCGGAGTCTCGTCCCTCACTTACCCGGAGTCTCGCAGGCTCGCTTACCTCTTCGTACGGTCGTGACGGCCTGCATAGAGGGAGGATTGGAGTCTTCGCTCCACACTTACCTGCGGCCGGTCACGGCTGCACGAAAGAAACTACAGCACCCTGCTCACGGACAAGTTCAGGGCAGATGAAACCACAGTAGTTACAACCCCCGTGATGAGATAAGGGGGCGCTGGGGGCGGGTCAGGAACGAAGCGGCAGAAAAAGATGAAACCACAAAGTTACAAACCCTGTGGCAAAACCCGGGAAAAGATATCAGCGGCGGGATGGGATGCTGTCGAGAATCCAGGTGACTGCGGCCGAAAGGTCATCTGCCACGTGGGCCGGCTGCACCTCTTGCAACGGCCCGATATATTGAAAGTCGCCGCGGCCGTATCCGGTCAGGACCAGGACAGGGGTGGCCCCGGCCTTGACCCCGCAGCGAAGATCGGACCAGCGGTCGCCGACCATGAACGAAGATTCAAGATTGATATTAAGTTCCTGAGCCGCCTGCTCCAGCAAACCTGTTTTTGGCTTGCGGCAGGTGCAATCCAGGCGAAAACGAGCCTCTTTTGCCTCCGGGTGATGGGGGCAGATATAGACCCCGTCCACATGGGCGCCTTTGTCAGCCAGCTGTTGATGCATCTTCTCATGGACTGCGGTAAGCAGTTCTTCAGGAAAATATCCCCGGGCAAGCCCCGACTGGTTGGTGACGACGATAACCGGGATATGCTCTTCATTGAGCCTTCGTATTGCCGAAGCAACGCCGGGGAGGAGATGAAACCTGGAGATATGGTTGATGTACCCCATCTGTTCATTAATGGTTCCGTCACGATCGAGAAAAACAGCAGGTACGCCTTTTAAATTTGTCATAGTCAATCCGAATGCGAATGGAGAAAGACCTGCACGGCAGCAAAAACCTCCTGGGCCGAAATCTGTTCCATGCATTGAAAATGGTTTTGCGGGCAGTGGGTCTCTTTGCACGGACTACAGGCCATGGGTTTTCTGATGATCCGGGCCTGATCGCTGAACGGTCCGGTGGCGACATGATCCGTTGAGCCGAAGATGGCAACCGTCGGGGTTTTCAAGGCAGCAGCCACATGCATCAGACCTGAATCATTGGTGACAAAGGCATCACACCGGTCAATGTAGGCCATGGCGGTGGCCAGATTCGTCTTGCCGGTCAGGTCAACTATTCCGGTCCGGGCATGTTCAGGAACGGCGGCTGCAATACGTGCTGCTGCCTCGCAATCGGCGTTGGTCCCGAAAATCAACAGGAGTGCATCTGTCTGTGAACAGACAAGCTGAGCAAGCCTGCCGAACTTTTCAGCCGGCCATCGTTTTGCAGGTCCATAGGCCGCTCCGGGATTTAGACCGACCACCGGCACCCTGCCGCGCTGTTGAGAAAAACAGAGCTGCAAGCCCTGTTCGGCACTCTGCTTGACATCCGCAGCAAGAAAGAGCTCAAGTTGATCCTTACCGGGAGTAAGACCAAGGCCGGCAAGCATTTCCTGGTAATAATGG
>DRKH01000443.1 GCA_011051825.1 Desulfobulbus sp. | reverse complement strand
GCTGGGCAAGGATAGCCGTTTCCGAAGCCGCCTGCAGGGGTGGGCTGTCCAGCAGGATGATACGATCATCATAACGGTTCTCCAGCTCATCCACCAGCCGGACCATATTTGCCGACCCGAGGAGTTCCGCCGGATTGACCGGAGGTGGCCCGGCCGGCAGCAGAGAAAGCGTTTCTACGCCCGAAGGAATTATCATCCGGCCCAGATCGTCACCATCTCGTAAATGATTGACCAGTCCCTGCTCAACCGACAGCCCGAACAATCGATGCAGAGCCGGTTTTCTCAGATCGCAATCCACCATCAGGCTGTGGGTATCTATCCCCTGGGCCAGGGCAATACCCAGATTTGCACAGACAAAGCTCTTTCCTTCACCCGGGGTGGCACTGGTCACCAGCAGACTTTTCGGGACCTTGCCGTCGGCAGGATGAAGAATCCGTGTCCGCAGGGTCCGGAAGCTCTCCGCCACCGGCCCGCTGGTTGTCGTGGCCAGGCTCAGACGTTCATCCCAGGAGCCCGAAGCAAGGCCCTCTGCCTTGGCAACGACGTGCGTTTTTCGATTCTCAGATGACGGGGAAGAGACGGCTTTTTCCACCAGCCCGGTCTGCGGTTTATCCACGGGCGGGGCCGGGGAAGTCTCAGTTTGTGATGCCTTATCCAGAGCCTTGGAAACCTTACCCACAACTACCCTCCGAAATTTTCATAAAAATGGTGCAGCCACTGCAGCCAGCTTTCCGGCAATACCTTTGCCAGGGGTGCATAGCCATCCTGAGGCAGCACTTCCAACAGAAGCAAGCCTAGTGCCACTAAGCCGCCGACCAGGGCAAACAGAAGCAGCCAGTACCCCCGGCCGTGCTTTTTTCCTTCGGTTGCCACCGGCAAAGGATTGGCCTCTCCCGGAAAATGGAGTTCATCTACACATTCCCGGATCATATCGGCATCAATCACTGTTTTATTGTCGGCAAACCCGGTCAACAGGGCATGGTCACAGACAATATTAATAAGCCGAGGCGTCCCCTTGCTCACCTGATGGACCATGGTCAAGGCCTCTTCGGTAAAGATGTCCAGATGCTTGGCCCCGGCGGTCCGCAGCCGATAGACAATATACTGCACAGTGACATCCCTGGTAAAGAGATCAAGATGAAATCGAATGCCGATTCGCTGGCGCAGGGGCAGAAGACGTTCATTGCTCAAATGGCTATTGAGTTCAGGTTGACCGACAAGAAAAATCGAAAACACGTCGCCACCGGAGGCGTCCTGGTTCGACAACAACCTGATCTCCTCAAGCAGGTCCACCGGAATGACGTGAGCCTCATCAACAATCAACAGGACCTGCTCGTTTCTATCGCTGCACGCCTTTAAAAACCCGGCGAACTCAATCAGGAACAGCGCCTTGTTCTCCTGCCATGGGAGCCCATACTGACTGGCAAGAAAAGCAAAAAATTCATCTCGGGACAGGGTGGGATTCGTCAGCAGGCAGCAATGGATATTCCCCTCCAGAGAATGGGTCAGGGCCTGCAGGAGAGTTGTTTTCCCGGTGCCGACCGGCCCGGTCAAGACCAGGAACCCTTTTTTGGCCACAACCCCGTACTTCAGGATGGCCAACCCCTCCCGGTGGGTTTCGCTCATAAAAACCCTTTCCGGATCCGGATTCAGATCAAAGGGTTGCCGGGTAAAACCATAAAATCGTTTATACATACAGACAGTGCTACTCGTTGTGTTTAGGTAACTACCTTATCGGCAGATGGCACAAGCCAACCGGGACGCAGTTTTTTTCTTCGGCGCAACCAATGGAAAGACCGCTGTCAGACCGTCGCCATCACTGTTCCCTCTGATATGCTCACCTACAGAACAATTCGCCCCTGCAGATAAAAATAAATCAAAGCAGCACCCAGGGCCATGGTATAGAGCACGAAAAAACTTGCGGAAAGTATCAGGTGAATGCGTTTTTTTCGCATTTCCGAACCGGTTTCAATGTAGGGAACGGAACAGATTACCCCTACGCCGAGGACCGATTCAATATCATCGACTTCCTTAAAAGAGGTGTCGAGAAAATCAATCCCCAGGGTCAGCCCCACTCCAAGCCCCCCACCCAGCCCCAGGGCCAGCAGGAGCATCTTTTTAAAATCAGGTTTAAAGGGTTTCTCCGGAAAACGGGCCGGATCAACAATCTTGAACTTGCTGCCCTTCTGTTTCCGTTCCAGGTGCTCAACAGATCCGGCCTGGAGGTTCTGGGCCACCAGATAGTCATAATGGCGGCGCAGCTCACTGTAATCGCGGGTCAGGGCATTCCACTCAGCCTCACGAACAGGGGCGGCCTCTACCCATTTCTCGTATCGACCGATTTCACTCTTTATTTTTTCCTGATCTTTTTTCAACTTTTTAATATTCAGATCAATTTCCTTGACCTGCAGCTGCAACTGCTGTATCTCCGGGTCTTGAGGTAACGGACGGACTTTTCTATTATCAGAGTCAGACGTTGATTTTTCAGTTTGGGGTTCCGACTCCAGGTCAGCTTCAAGCTTGGCAATCAACTGCCGCGTTCTTCGAACTTCCGGATGCTTATCCGTATATTTGTTCAATAACCCGTCAAGATATTGGTGCAACTGCTGCAGTTGCTCATACTTTCCCACGGGACGGGCGGATGCCGCTGTTTCATTGCCTATACCGGCCTGACCGGCAAGGGCACTGCCTAACCGCTTACGCAGGGCGATCTGCTCCTGGGCCATGACCCGGGTACGCTCCAGATCCTGAACAGAGTCCTGCATGCCCTGGTACTGTTCGTGCAATGAACTGAGCCGGGCCAGGTTACTCTGCCGCTGCTCAGGCATCTCATTGTAATATTTCAGTTTATAATCACGCATGGCCTGTTCTTTTTTATCAAGAACCGCCTTGGCCATGTTCATCTCATCTTCGGTATATTTTGAAGTTTCGGTGGCACGCTCCTCCCGGTACTTCAGATTCTCCTCTATAAACTTTGACCCCAGCGCATTGGTCACCTTCATGACCTTATCCTGCTGCGTTCCCTGGAAGGCAACGGTAAAGGTATCTCCACGGGAAGAGGGGGAAATTGTAATATCTTTTCTCATCTTTTCAATAACATCTTCAATGGGCAGTTTCTGCCTGCTCTCGGGATAGAGATTAAACTGCAAGATGAGTTTTTCAAGGTTATTCCGGCTCATCACCAGTTCACTGAGGGTACTCACGGTTTCCCGAAGGCGCTGCCCTCCACGTTCGGGTGCCATCCGGCCCGGATTGATCTGCTGGCGCTCATAACTGAGCAGGGCTGAACTTCTGTACAGCTTGGGCATACGGAGGTACATTGCCAGACCGACAGTAACCGCCACCAGCAGGCACGTTATTATCAGCTTCCACCGCTGCAGGAGGAGATCCAGATATTTCTTTACCTGTTGACGCTGCTGATTTTCCATGATTTACTTTCTATATGAAAAAAATGACTTTATCTTTTGCTGTCTTCCAATGGAGCACGAACACCCCCGGGGGCATCGTTGAGAACCTGCGTTATTGGTGATATTCACGGTTGTCACACCTCGCTGCAGGCCCTGCTGAAAAAGGTCGTTGACCGGGCCGATACCCTGATTTTTCTCGGTGACTATGTGGATCGGGGCCCTGAATCAAAACAGGTGCTGGATACGCTTATCCACCTGGCCGGCACCCATCCCCATGTCATCTTCCTTAAGGGCAACCACGAGTTGATGTTTGAAAATTTTCTCATGGGCTCGAAGAGGTCAACTTTTCTCCGAATCGGCGGCCGACAGACCCTGGACAGCTATGGTATTGATCCAACAGCTCAGGGAAAGGTCCTTAAACAACTTCCCCGGCCTCATTTTGACTTTCTTGAGAATCTCACCCTGCATTATGAAGACCAACACGGCATCTACGTCCATGGCGGGCTGCAACCCGGCAGACATCTCAGCAGGCAGACCCCGGAGTGGTGCCTCTGGGTTCGAGATAGATTCATCCACTCTTCATACAACTTCGGCAAACCGGTCATATTCGGACACACGGTCTTTCGAATGCCACTGGTGGAACACAACAAAATCGGCATCGACACCGGTGCCGTTTACGGCGGTCTACTCACGGCCCTGCTGCTGCCCGACATGGAATTTATCCAGGTCGCCGGAGAACAGGCACATCCCTTCCCTGAAACCCTATAAAAGCAGGGTATAACATCAGGAGATAAAATACAAATAATGATTGTAACTATTCAGGTAGGGGCAGAGAACTAGCCCTACCACCACCTGTAACTGTTCAGGAGTGCTCCATATCTGTGCAGTCAGGCCTGTGAACTATAGTGATTCCTATGTGAATCAGGCCTGACCGTGCAGAGAGGTAAGCGTAGACTCCGTGGGG
>DRKH01000442.1 GCA_011051825.1 Desulfobulbus sp. | reverse complement strand
CCCTTATAGTTTTTCCAGAAGCGCCAGCAGTCGCCCCAGATCCCGCTCCTCAAACCGGTGCAACCCTGCTTCCCGAGCCATTTTCACGGCCTGTTCATATTCACCCGGCCGCAGCTCCCGATTGATCTCGGCAAACTCAGAGGCCCGGTAACAGGGACGATACTGATCCATCAGGTTGACAAAGGTTTCCGGTGAAATACTCTCCACCAGAAATTTCATAATCCGACCGGTTTCTTCAAGCAGGCCCGGCATCACCAGATGGCGTACCAGCAGGCCCCGGACAGCCTCTCCCCCTTGCCCGCAGCTCAGGTCACCGACCTGAGTGTGCATCTCGACAATGGCCTGCTGCATAACCTGCGGATAATCCGGGGCACCCAGATAACGGGCGGCCGACTCTTTGCTCCAGAACTTGCAGTCGGGCATATAAATATCGACAATTCCATCAAGCAGCTGCAGGGTTTCAACCCGGTCATAGGCGCTGGTATTATAGACCAGAGGCAGGGTCAATCCCATTGCCACCGCCTCGGCCAGGGCCTCGAGGACCTGCGGCACCACATGCGAGGGTGTAACCAGGTTAATATTCAGGCATCCTTTTTCCTGCAACTCAAGCATGATCATGGCCAGTTGGCGGCTCTCCACCGCCTCACCCCCGCCATTTTCATCAGGATCACGAATAGTTTCTTCATGATGATGAGGAATACTGATATCCTCGTTCTGACAGAACACGCATTGCAGATTACAGCCGCCAAAAAATATGGCCCCGGAACCGGTTGATCCAACCAGCACTGATTCCTCGCCGAAATGGGGCCCGTAAGCCGCTATTCTCGCCTTACGGCCGATGCCGCAAAACCCGGTTTTCTCCTGCAGCCGATTCACGCCGCATCTCCGCGGGCACAGCGTGCACTGTTCAAGAAGCGCCATCGCCTGCCTGGCTCTGTCCTGCAACAGGGAGCGGTCGGCCTCGAGATATCCAACCTTTCTTTTTTCTCTTTTTGCCATTGTGTTCTCCAAGCGAAAGCAATACAATCAACCATTCAAAACCTGATTACGTGCAAAGCTCAGCTTTTCCCAAATCAGGGATAACATCGCCTGTTCTACCGGACTGTAGCACCCCCATTAACTCATCATAAATCAAGTGGGGTCGCAACGCTCCTTGATATTCAGCGATGGTATCTCTTGTATCAGGCTGAAGATTGTGATTAATCAGATTCAAAAATGATCAAATCAATCCTTACAGGACAGTCATCATGTCATGGTTCAGGCAAACCTGCACATCATCTGTTGGCAAGAAATATATCATGGCCGTCACCGGCTTCCTCCTGGGCGGTTTTCTGCTGGTTCATGCCGCCGGCAACAGTTCAATTTTCTGGGGACGACATGCCTTTAACAGTTATGCCGAGCACCTGCATTCACTCGGCATTCTCCTCAATGTCACGGAGATCGGATTGGCGGCCATCTTCCTTGTCCATATATATACCGGGCTGACCCTTTTTCTGCAAAACCGCAGTGCCCGCGAAAGCAGGTATGCCGTGCAGAAATCAGCCGGCGGCCGCACCTGGGGATCAAGGACCATGCCCTACACCGGTCTGGCCATCCTTGCCTTTATCCTGCTCCACCTGTTCAACTTTCATTTTACCGGTCAGGATAAACCCATTGCCGATATCGTCGGCCCGACCCTGAACAATCCCATCTACAGTATTTTTTATGCCGCGGCCATGCTGGTTCTCGGCCTTCATATCAGCCATGGTTTCTGGTCCGTTTTTCAGTCCCTCGGCATTAATCACCCCAAATATGATGGGTTTCTCCGGGCTGTCAGCTGGGCCGGATGTATCATCATTGCCGGAACGTTCCTGACCATTGTCCTGTTGCTGTTGTTTTCCGGAAATCAACTGGGATAGAAAAATAAAAAAAATGCAGATCTCGCAGCTGGATCATCTGGTTCTGACCGTTGCCGACCCGGATCGGACCTGCGCCTTTTATTCCAACGTACTCGGCATGGAGATACGTACAACAGACAAGGGCAGAACATCCCTGCATTTCGGCACCGCCAAGATCAACCTGCACCGGGCCGGGGCCGAATTTTCACCCCACGCCCTGATGCCGACACCCGGTTCTGCCGATATCTGCCTGTTGACCGAAACACCGATCAAGCAGGTCATGGAACACCTTGCAGGCCATCAGGTCGACATTATCGAAGGCCCGGTCAAACGTACCGGGGCCACCGGCGCCCTGCTCTCGGTCTACTTCCGGGATCCGGACGGCAACCTGCTTGAAGTTGCAAAAACCATTCCTCCGCCCAACAACCAACATAGAGAAAATACAAAAAATGCAGCTTGATGCACAGATACCAGCAGGAGCGCTGGCCGAAAAATGGGATACCTGCAAATTTGACAATAAACTGGTCAACCCGGCCAACAAGCGCAAATATGAAATCATTGTCGTCGGCACCGGTCTGGCCGGGGCTTCTGCGGCCGCAACCCTGGGTGAGCTTGGCTACAATGTCAAATCCTTCTGCATCCAGGACAGTCCCCGCCGGGCCCATTCCATTGCCGCCCAAGGCGGTATCAATGCGGCAAAAAACTACCAGAACGATGGTGATTCCGTCTTCCGTCTCTTTTACGACACCATAAAGGGCGGCGATTTCCGGGCCCGGGAGGCCAACGTCTACCGGCTGGCCCAGGTCTCCAACAACATTATTGATCAATGCGTGGCCCAGGGCATTCCCTTTGCCCGTGAATACGGCGGCACCCTGGCCAACCGCTCATTCGGCGGGGCCCAGGTCTCGCGCACCTTTTATGCCCGCGGCCAGACCGGTCAGCAGTTGCTGCTCGGAGCCTATTCGGCCATGATGCGCCAGGTAGCTGCCGGTAAAGTCACCATCTACTCCCGCCGCGAGATGATGGATCTGGTGATCGTTGACGGCCGGGCCCGGGGCATTATCTGCCGCAACCTGATCACCGGCAAGCTCGAACGCTATTCCGCCCACGCCGTAGTGCTGGCCACCGGCGGCTACGGCAATGTATTTTACCTGTCCACCAACGCCATGGCCTCCAATGTCACTGCGGCCTGGCGGGCCTGCAAACACGGGGCAGGTTTTGCCAATCCCTGTTTTGTCCAGATCCATCCCACCTGTATTCCGGTGCACGGGGAATACCAGTCCAAGCTCACATTGATGAGCGAGAGTCTGCGCAACGACGGCCGGGTCTGGGTGCCGAAAAAGAAACACGACACCCGGCCGCCTGCAGAGATACCCGAGGATGAACGCGACTATTACCTGGAGCAAAAATACCCCAGCTTCGGCAATCTTGTTCCCCGGGATGTTGCCTCCCGCAACGCAAAAGAGGTCTGTGACCGTGGTCAGGGCGTAGGTGAGACCGGCCTGGCCGTGTATCTTGATTTCCAGGAGGCGATCAAACGGGACGGGCTTGAGCTCATTATGAAAAAATACGGCAATCTCTTTCAGATGTATGAAAAAATTACCGCCAGCGACCCGAGCCGGGAACCGATGAAAATCTTTCCCGCCGTCCATTACACCATGGGCGGCCTGTGGGTGGACTACAACCTGATGTCCACCATTGACGGTCTTTTTGTTGTCGGCGAGGCCAACTTCTCCGATCACGGAGCCAACCGGCTTGGGGCCTCGGCCCTGATGCAGGGCCTGGCCGACGGCTATTTTGTCCTGCCCTACTCCATGGGCAACTACCTGGCCCGGGCCGGGGCCTGTGATCTCAGTACCGGCCATAAGCCCTATGATCTGGCGGAAAAAGCAGTCCAGGCCGCAACCGACGATTTACTTAAAAATACCCATTCCGGCAAGAAAGGGCTGCAGCCCGTGGATCATTACCACCGGCAGCTCGGCAGCCTGCTCTGGGATTACTGCGGCATGGCCAGAAATAAAAAAGGTCTTGAGTATGCCCTGAACAAGATCCCGGAAATTCGAGAGGAATTTAAAAACAATGCCCTGGTGCCCGGAACCGGACAACAGCTCAACCAGTCACTGGAACGGGCCGGCCGGGTGTCGGATTTTCTCGAATTTTCCGAGGTCATGGTCCGCGATGCCCTGGCCCGGGAAGAATCCTGCGGCTGTCATCTGCGCGAAGAGAGCCAGACCGAAGAACATGAGGCCAAGCGGGATGATGCCCATTTTACCCATGTCGCGGTCTGGGAATACACCGGCCAAGGTAAGGAACCGGTGCTTCACAAGGAACAGCTGCATTTTGAAAACGTCACCCCTTCCCAGCGCAGCTATAAATAGGGGGCAGCAGGGTTAGGGATTAGGGGTTTAGGGATTAGGGGTTTGGGGCATAGCCGTCAAGCTAAGACGAATACCGTAACATATCAGCAGGTTGTGTCACGTAGGAGCCCGCCCCGCGGGCGATTGTTGGCAGAAACATCAATATGACGCATAATTATCGCCCGCGGGGCGGGCTCCTACGGCATTCTTACCCCCTGATATTATAGATAATTTGTGTTAGCTTGACGGCTATGGGGTTTGGGATTAGGGACTGAGAGTTAACACTCATCGGACAGTATTGATATGGCAAAAATAATCACAATTACGATAAAAATCTGGCGGCAATCAAGTGCGGATGCCCGGGGATCCTTTGAAAGGCATGTCCTTGAAAACGTCAATACGGATATGTCTTTTCTCGAGATGCTGGATGTGCTCAACGAACAGCTCACCCTGTCCGGGCGCGAACCGGTGGCCTTTGACCATGACTGCCGGGAGGGCATCTGCGGCATGTGCGGAGCTGTGGTCAACGGCACCGCCCATGGTCCGGAACGGGAAACCACCCTCTGCCAGCTCCATATGCGCCACTTCCGGGACGGCGAGACCATCACCATCGAGCCCTTCCGGGCCAAGGGATTCCCGCTGATCAAAGATCTTATTATTGACCGGTCCGGGTTTGATCAGGTGATCATTGCCGGGGGCTATGTCTCGGTCAATGCCGGGTCCGCCCAGGACGGCAACTCGATCCCGGTGGCTCAGGCCAATGCCGAACAGGCCATGGATGCCGCCGCCTGCATCGGCTGCGGCGCCTGTGTTGCCGCCTGTCCCAATGCTGCGGCCATGCTCTTTGTCGGGGCCAAGGTCTCGCAACTGGCCCTGCTGCCCCAGGGCGGCCCTGAACGAAAACGCAGAGCGCTCTCCATGGTTACGGCCATGGACAAGGCCGGTTTCGGCAACTGCAGCAACGAACGGGAATGTGAAAATGTCTGTCCCAAGGGTATTTCCATCCGCAACATTGCCCGCCTCAACCGGGAATACCTGCGGGCAGCCGTTATGGGTGATTGAAACTG